>NZ_JAGWCT010000048.1:0-28767 GCF_020657815.1 Clostridioides sp. ZZV15-6597
AGATGTGTATTAGATACAGCTGTTTATTTTTTTTATTTGGCAATTTTTATTCCCATGTTTTCATATAAAAAATTTTTTTAACATTTACTTTTAAAAAATTTCTTTTTTCCACTTTTTTTTAATTTTTTATTAAGCAAATTTTAAATTTTATTTTTATGATATTTTTATAATTACATAAAAAAAAGACCAAAAGTATTTTTCAAGTGATCTTTTCTCAAATTTTTATTTTAATTTCTAAAATTTATAATAAATAGTAAGATTATATAAGCATCTATTTGTATATGAAAGTTTATACTTTTATGGATGATAAGTTAATGTAATTAAAAGATTATCTAGCTGATTTTAGTTTTACAATATCGCTCCAATTTTTGCTGGTAGCTAATTCTACTAAACTTAAATCTCTTCTTATTTCGGAAACATCTTCTTTTACGGCGTTTGTATCACCTTTTATATGTGCTATACTATGTTCCATATTATCATGAGTAGCTTTATTTATTTCAGAGTTATGTAATAAACTTCCTAAAATACTATTTTGTTCAATTTGTTGTTCTTTAATTGATTTTCCTTCAGATTCTAAGGCATCTACTTTAACATCTATTTCATATAGTTTTTCATTAACTATAATACTTTCTGCTTTAATTTCACTTATATCTTTACTTGCTTTACTTATTTGATTTTTCATAGAGTTCATTTCTAATTTAACTTCATGCAAATTATCTTTCACTACATTTACTTCTTGTTTTACTTCATTCATTTCTTTCTTCATCATACTTACTTCTTGTTTTACTTCACTCATTTCTTTCTTCATTACACTTACTTCTTGTTTTACTTCATTTATTTCTTTCTTTATCAGATTTACTTCTTGTTTTACTTCGCTCATTTCTTCTTTCATTACACTTACTTCTTGCTTTACTTCACTCATTTCTTTCTTCATTACACTTACTTCTTGTTTTACTTCATTCATTTCTTTCTTCATTACACTTACTTCTTGTTTTACTTCACTCATTTCTTCTTTCATTACACTTACTTCTTGTCTTACTTCTGACATGTCATTTTTCATTATGCATATTTCTTGTTTTACTTCACTTATTTCTTCTTTCATTATACTTACTTCTTGTTTTACTTCTGACATATCATTTTTCATGCTAACCACATCTTTATTTATAATATGTAATAATTCTAAAATTTTATCTTCCACTTACATCACCATCCCTATTAATTATTATAACATCTTATACAAATGCTATACAATGTTAACATATATATCTAAAATAGTTATCATAAATTTAATTAATAAAATTATTATGTATAATTACTATAAAAAATAATTAATATAGATATAAATCTAAAAATAATAATTACAAACAAAAGGATACCACTTTAATATGGTATCCTTTATTTGTATCTAAATTTTTATCTTTTAAAATTATATTTTTTATAAAATATCTTATGCATTTAATTCTGGACATGAAATTTTTCTTCCAAGTGCTTTTGGTTTACATACTGATATGCAAAGACCACAATATCTACATTCATCTTCATTCAATTCCATCTTATCATTTAATTTTCTAGCTTGATATGCACACACTCTTTCACACATCTTACATTTAGTACATTTTTCTTCATCATAAGTAAATTCAAAACTAAGTCTTTCATTTACCTCTCCCATATGCTTATGTACTATCCCACAAGCATTTTCTATAGTTTTATATCCTAGTCTTTCAAGATTAGAATTTAGGTCATTGTGTATTTTAGCTATTACTTGAGCTCCTTTTAATATTACTACTGAGCATATACCAACAAAGTCAGCACCTGCCATAATCATCTCTAAAGCATCATCTCCACTTACACATCCACCTAATCCAATTATAGGTATATTTACTTCTTTTTTTATTTCATATATTCTTTGTAGAGTTATTGGTTTAATAGTTTCTCCACTTAAATATCCAATTCCATTTCCACCTAATAAAGGTTGACCATTTTCTATATCTATTCTAAGTGCTGGTCCTACAGAATCACAAGCAGTTATTGCATCTGCTCCTGCTTCTTCTAATTTTTTAGCAAAAGCCCCTATTTCATCTATCATAGGAGGAAGTTTAACTATTACTGGTATATTCACTCTCTCTTTCGCATCTTTAAGCATTGGTATTAAATCTCTATAGTCATAAGATACCAACTCGATAAAATCAGCTCCTGCATTTGCAACCTTTTCTACTAGTTCACTACTTTCTTCTATTGTATGACCTACTGAAGCTATACATACAGTTCCATCTTTTTTCATTTGTGGTATTTCAAAATCTATCCATTGCTCTGGTTCAAAATCTGTCCATTTCTCATTATTTAAAAGAGCATTGGCTGTATTTCTCACCATATGAGGTGCTGGATTTATAGCTCTTTCTTTTCTTATTGTCTTAGTAACAACTGCCCCTGCTCCTGCATCACTTAGTATCTTACATCCAGCTGCACTATATGTCAACGGACCTGAACCTATTATAAAAGGTGATTTTAATTCTTTCCCTAAAAAATTATACATTATTTACTTCCCCTTTTCATATTTATTTACATTTATTAAAACTTCCAGAATTCACAGGCAACATCTTTCATTTCTTTAACAATGGCTTTTTTATCTAAGTCAACTAATTGTTTTTCTTTTAAAATATGTTTACCATCTATGTATACATTCGATATAAATTCTTTTTTACCTTGCACTACTATCTGGTCAAATATATTATCAAGTGTTACAGGAGTTTTAAATTCATCTTCCATAACTACTATATCTGCTTTATTACCAACTGTTATTTTTCCTGATTTTTGAAGCCCTAATGCATAAGCACCATGTTCTGTTGCCATCTTAAATACTAAACTTGCTGGCATTACAGACGCATCTTCTTCAACTGATTTATGCATTAAAAACGCACCTCTCATAACTTCAAAAAAATCATTTATATATCCATCTGTACCTAATGCTACTTTTATGCCTTTTTTAATCATTCTTGGAACTGGAGAAAAACCGCCACCTACTTCACAGTTACTAAGAGGCATGTGAACTACCTTTACACCTTTCTCCTTTAATATGTCTATCTCTTCATCATCTACTTTTACACATTGAGATGCTAATACAGTCTCATCTAATATATCTAAATCATTGTAGTAATCAACTGCTTTTTTATTAAAGTGTTTTTTAGAGTAGTTTGGTTCATATATACTCTCACATAAATGGAATTGCATTGGTGCATCTAATTTTCTTGCATCTTCTTTAGCTTTTTTGATAAATTTATCTGAACATGTAAAACTAGTATGTGTACACATTATTCCATTTATTAATTTACTGTTTTCTCTGCTCCATTTTATTAAATTAGAATTTTCATCTAAACATCTTAATCCATTTTCATAACTTATTCTTTCACAACTTTCTAGAGATAAAACTGCTTTCATTCCTATTTCTTCTAGTATCTTACCTTGCTCAATTAAAGTTCCTTTTTCTGTATTTGGAGCTTCTAGCGTGTCACAAAATGCTACTACACCAGATTCTATAAGTTCTATTGCAGACGCTTTAGTTGTGGCTTTTACTTCCTTTAATCCTATTCTATTTTCTATAAATGGCCACCAATAGTCATTTAAAAATCCTTCGAAATCAGTAAAATGTACATTTGCTGGTATTCCTCTAGAAAGCACTCCATATTGATGCATATGCCCATTGATAAAGCCTGGCATTACTATAGCATCTGATTTATTTATTATCTCTGTAATATCTTTATATTTTAATTCAACTTCTTCATTTGGCAATATATCTTTTATAATGTCATTTTCTATTACAACGGCATAATTTGTATATATTTCATCAGCAGAAGATATTAAGTATTTACTTTTTATAGCAACCATTTATTTACCTCCCTGATTTAGTTTCTTCATAGATTTATTTACCTCCCTGATTTAGTTTCTTCATAGCCATATAAACCTTTTCAGAAGTTATAGGAAGTTCTCTTATATTCACACCCACTGCATTAAAAATTGCATTTGCTATTGCTGGTGCTGGTGTATGAATAACTATTTCTCCTAAAGATTTTGCTCCATATGGTCCTGTTGGTTCATAATTATCCACAAAGTCTACTAATATATTTCCTATATCCTTTTTTGTTGGAACTTTATATTGTAACAAATTAGAAGTCTGAAGTTTCCCATCAGAACCATGTCTAGGGTCTTCATACATTGCAAGCCCTATACCTTGAGTTACTCCTCCTTCAACTTGTATTCTGGCAAGTGCAGGATTCATAACTGTACCACAATCAGTTGAACAAGCATAGTTTATCACTTTAAACTCACCTGTTGTTTTATCTAGTTCAATCTCTGCAAAACCTGCTAAGAATGGTTTTGCACTCTCTTTTATACCATAAGATTCAGATGAATATAAAACATCTTGATTTCCACCACCAACAGATTCTCTTCCTAATTCACTTAATAAAACAAATTTTTCTACGTCCTCACTATGACAAACTCTATCTTCATATAATATTAAATCATCTATTGGTAAGTCTAATTTTTTCTGAGCCACTTTTAATATCTTTTGTTTCAAACTTTCAGCAGATTTTATTGTAGCATTTCCAGTTACATAAGTAGTACAAGAAGCATATGCACCAGTATCATATGGACACATATCTGTATCTCCTGTATAAACGGAAATTCTATCAATAGATGTATTTAATGTCTTGGCAGCAATTTGTGCAAGTATTGTATCAGAACCAGTTCCTAAATCTGAAGACCCAGAAAATAACTTGTAAGTTCCATCCTCATCCATTCTCATATTGACTATTGCCATATCTATATTAGCTATACCAGAACCATGAGTTCCAACTGACATTCCAACAGCTCTTACTTTATTATTTCCAATGTCTATAACAGGGTATTTTTCATCCCATCCAATTAGCTTTTTACCTCTAATTATACATTCATCAAGTGCACAACTTCTTATTGGAAAATTCATTATTCCGCCTTCAGTTTGCTTTTTTATAATATTCTTCAACTTTATTTCTGTTGGGTCCATATTAAGTTTATGTGCTAATTCGTCTATTGCACAATCAAGTGCAAATGTCCCCTGAGTTGCTCCGTATCCTCTCAACGCTCCCCCTGGAACCAAGTTAGTATATACAGTTCTTCCATCAAACTTTATTGCAGGTACATTATTATATGTTGGAAGTACATTATGCCCTGACTCGGAACAAACTGAAGGTCCATTGTCACCATAAGCACCTGTATTGTTTAATGCTTTCATATCTATAGCTTTTATATTTCCTTCTTTATCTGCTCCAATCTTTATGTCAAAGAACATCTGATGTCTAGTGTTAGTCATTGCAAAAGTTTCTTCTCTAGTATATATAAGTTTTGCTGGTCTTTTCGTCATCCAAGTTACAAATGATGCATATATCTCTGTTACAGCTATATTTTTTCCACCAAAACCTCCACCTATCCTTGGTTTTATTACTCTCACCTTTGAAAGAGGTATTCCTAATGCTCTAGAAACCTGTCTTCTCATATGATAAGCTGATTGATTTGCAGAAGTTACTACTAGTCTACCATTAGTGTCTATATACGTGTAAGCTCTATGAGTTTCCATCATACAATGTGCTTGTGATTGAGTCATATAAGATTCTTCTACTATTACATCACACTCTTTAAACTCTTTTTCTACATCACCTTTACCCATTTTCTCTCTTGATACTATATTTTTTGTAGCATCTAATCCAAAATCAAATGGACAAAATAAGTCATCTTCTTCATGTATTAAAATTTTATTACCTTCTGATTCTCTTGCATCTAATATTGGTGTCATTACTTCATATTCAACTTTTATGAGTTTCATTGCTTTAATAGCTGCTCTTTCATCTTCAGCCGCTATTATAGCAACTTCATCTCCTACATATCTCACTATATCTTCAAGTATTAATTGGTCATGAGGTGATGCTTCTGGATATGATTCTCCTACCATTGAATATCTATAATTTGGTACATCTTTGTAAGTAAATATATCTACTACACCTTTTACTTTTAATGCATTTTTTACATCAATATTTTTTATTTTTGCAAAAGCATGTGGGCTTCTAAGAAGTTTAACAGTCAAAACATCTCTATGAAAAATTAAATCTTCAGTATATATTGGCTTACCAGTAACAATGGCTTCACTATCTATTTTTCTTACTTCTTTATTTACCATTAAACTCACCCCCAATACTATTATACATTCTAACAACTAATGCTTTTGCCATATCTTGTCTATACTCTTTACTTCCTCTTATGTTACTTCCAAATGAAAGTTCTTCACTTGATATATCTCCAGCTTTGTCTGCATCATTTTCTAAACTTAGCACTTCACTTGCTTTGTAGGCAATCTTTGCTCTTCTTGGTCTAGCTCCTATTGCAATTTTATAAGAATTTCCTTCTTTTAACATTGCCCCATTTAATACTGCAAAATCACCTGTACATTTTCTTATTGAATCAAATACACCTATAGCATCTTTTTTAGGTAATATAATTTCTATTAATATATCTTTTTCAAGCTCACTTTCTAAAAAGTCAGCTAAATTCATAACCCCTTTTTTATATAACTTAACCTTTGCATCTACTACTAGTAATGAAGGTATTAAATCTGAAAATCCATACTTAGCAAATACGCTAGCTCCCACTCTAGCTCCACTTCTAAATTGAACTCCTACTATATTAGAAACAGCGTTTGAAATTACTCCACTACAGTAATTTTTAATAACCTTATTTAATTCTAAAGTTCTTAAACTTGTATCTGCTCCAATTAATATACTATCCTCAGTTTCATTTATATAATCTAAACCTAGGTCTTTTAAATCTATTGCTGAACCAATATTTTTGCTACCTAGTTTTAAAAATCCGCAGCCTCCAAGTATTATGTTGTTTTTTCTTGATATTAGCAGTTCATAAGCTTCATCTAAACTTTTTGGAACTACATATTCCTTTATAGTTATCATATTCTCTCCCCATATCAATTTAATTTTCACTTAAAAAGTTTAAGTGTTCAAATATTTATGTATTGCTCTTAGTTGACCTTTATATCCTGTACATCTACAAAGATTTCCATTTACATAATCTATAACTTCTTCTTCTGTTGGATTTTGAAGTTCTCTTTTCATTGCTAAAACCATCATTATAAATCCAGGAGCACAAAATCCACATTGGTCAGCTCCTTCATCCGCAAGAAAATCCCCAAATTTCTTAGCTTCATCTACTACGCCTTCAAGTGTTGTAATACGTTGTCCCTCTACTCTAGCAGTAAGATAATTACAAGACAACACAGCTTTGTCATTTACCATTACTGTACATAGACCACATGAGCCAGTATCACATCCTTTTTTAACACTTACATATCCATTTTCCCTTAATGTATCTGCTAAAAAATCATCTGGTCTTATATTCAATTCTTTTTCTTTATTATTTATGGTACATTTGATAATCAAATAAATCACCTCAAAACTAATATTTTTAAGTTAAAGTCTATACTACACTTAATTTATTTAAGAATAATATTATATTTATTAATAAAGGTTATTCCATTTATGACCTTCCATTCTATTCTTTATAGCTCCTCTTACACAAAGTCTCTCAGCTGTATCTTGAGCATCTTTTAATACTTTTTCTTCATTAGTTGTTAATATTTTTGAGTCTTCCATTATTATATTTCCATCCACTATAACACTCTCTATATTTTTCATGCTAGAAGAATATACTAATGTAGACACCGGATTATGCATAGGTATTGCTTTTGGTGAAAGCATTGGATTAAATATTAGTAAATCTGCTTTTTTACCAATCTCTAATGAACCTATCTCATCTTCCATTCCAATAGCTCTTGCTCCATCTATAGTCGCTAGTTCAAGAACTTTTTCTGCTGACATTGCTAATGGGTCACATTTATTAACTTTATGTTGAAGTGCTGTTAATTTCATAAGTTCAAGCATATCTTGAGAGTTATTGCTAGCAGCTCCATCTACGCCTAAGCTAACTGTTATTCCTTTTTTAAGCATTTCTGGTACTGGTGCAACTCCTGAAGATAAATACATATTACTTGCTGTGTTATGAGATACCTTCATGTCATATTTTTTAGTAAGTTCCATATCCTCTTCAGTTAAATATACACAATGTACCATAAGCACATTTGGTCCAAGTATTCCTAATTTCTTTAAAACATCTATGTCATATTGCCCATGCAATTCTTTTGCTGCTTCTCTATCAAAAGGAGTTTCTGATATATGTACTGTAAATAAAGCATCATCATATTCTTTTACTACTCTCCATAGCATCTCAAGCATTTCTTGAGAATTTGACCATATTGCTGCTGGAGCTACTCCTATTTTGATTCTTCCATTCTCTGTATTGTGGTGTTTTTCAAACAATCTTCTTACATCTTTTTCAACCGTTTCTACATCTTGCATTATTCCAGGATGAACTCCAAATTGAGCACCTGTATTCATACATCCTCTTCCAAGTATTCCTCTTATTCCTAATTCTTTATAAGCATCTATTATTCCATCACAAAGACCTTGTTTACTGTGAGGGTACATATAGTCAACCATTGTTGTTATACCACTTCTAAGACCTTCCACACAGCCAAGCATTGCAGCATCATAAGTGTCCTTTGGCTCTAAATAATTGGCTGCTGGAAATGTCATAGTTTCTAGCCAATCTTTAAGTACCATATCATCTCCTAACCCTTTTAATAAAGTTTGGAATAAATGATTATGTGTATTTATAAAACCTGGGAATAGGACTTTGCCTTTAGCATCTATTACCTTTTTAACATCAGTGTACTTACTTTCTATTTCTTTAGAATTCCCAATATCTGCAATCTTGTTATCTTTTACTACTAATGCCCCATCAAAAATAACTTCTCTCTCTTTGTTTACAGTTACTATTATGGCATTCTTAATAAGTATATCTATCATTCTTATTTCCCCCCGCATTATTTAGTAATTTTTCTTTTAATATATTGACCTGTTGGTTGCTCCACGATATTACAACTTTGTACTATATGCTTTCCTCTTAAAAAAACATCTTCAACTTTACATTTGACCTTAACTCCCTCATATGGAGTATAATCTACATTTTGTTTTTGATTCTTATAACTGATTATTTCTTCTTTATCTGTATTTAAAATCACTATATCTGCATCACTTCCTACAGCTATTTCACCTTTTTTAGGATACATCCCAAATATTTTAGCAGCATTTGTGGAAGTAACTTCTACAAATTTATTTACACTTATTCTATTTTCCAAAACCCCATATGTATATAAAAGAGATAACCTATGTTCAACACCTGGTGCTCCATTTGGTATTTTACTAAAATTATCAATTCCCAAATCTTTTTGACCTTTAAAATTAAATGAACAATGGTCTGTACCCACGGTCTGAATATCGCCCTCAGACAAGCCTTTCCAAAGAAAATCTATATCTTCTTTTTTTCTAAGTGGAGGAGACATTACATATTTAGCTGCCTCAAACTCATCCTTATTGTATAAACTGTCTTCTAATAATAGATATTGCGGACATGTTTCTACTATCATATCTACACTTTTTTGTCTAGCTATCTTTACAACTTCTAGTGACTCTTTACAACTTAGGTGAACTACATATGATTTTGAGTTTGACAATTCAGTTATATCAGCAAGTCTTGAAACAGCCTCTTTCTCAACTATGTTTGGTCTTGTAAGTGGATGATATTTAGGTTCTAAATCTCCATTTTGTAAACGTTCTTCTATTAATGCATCCAATAAATCTCCATTCTCACAATGAAATTCAACTATACAACCTAGTTTTTTAGCTTCCTTTAGCACTTTGTATATTGTTCCATCATCTACTTTCATACCTTCATATGCCATATACATTTTAAAGGATACTATTCCATCTGAAATAAGCTTTTCCATGTGCGTAAATGTATCTTTATCTAAGCATGTGATTGTCATGTGAAACCCATAGTCACAATAACAATTTCCACTTGCTTTTTTATGATATGTTTTTATACCCTGTATTAGATTTTCTCCTTCACTTGATTCTGCAAAATCTAGTATAGTAGTAGTCCCTCCAGCTATAGCCGCTCTTGTTCCTGTTTTAAAGTTATCAGCAGTAGTTATAGAGCCTGCATTCATATCAAAGTGAGTATGTGTATCTATACCTCCAGGAATTATAAGTCTCCCTGTAGCATCAATTACTTTATCATTATTTATTTCTAAATTATTTCCTATTTCAATTATCTTTTCATCTTCTATTCTTAAATCACTTATATAAGTTTTATCAGAGGTAATTATAGTTCCACCTCTTAGTATTGTTCCCATATATACCTCCTAACTTTTAAGCTCTAGTAAATTCTCTTAGTATTTTAATTTTATATTATTTACATAAATTTATGTTTGCCAAAGGTGCTATATTTAGCACCTCTAGACTATATTTAAATAATTTATTGTGAACTAAATATTATTTTCCATATACAGATTTTAATATTCCATAGTAACCTTCTGTTCCTATAAATAATTGTTCTTGTTCTATGTACTCATCTATTGTATGAGCAAGATTTTCTTTAGAAGGACCAAATCCTATAGTTTTTATTCCAGCCTCACCTGCATAATGGCTTCCATTTGTACAGAATGAGTATTGAGTTATTTCTGAATCTATTCCAGCTTCTTTTAATCCTTTGTATGCTGCTTGAACAAATTCATCATTTTCATCATATAACCAACCTGGGAAGAATCTTTCACTTTCTATAGTATTTCCTGTATAACAGTCAGCTTTTTCAGATGCATAAGAAACTTTTGCATTTAATTCTGAGTCTTCTTTCATCATTTCATCTAATAATGCTTGTATTGGAGCTAGTACTCCTTCTCTTGTTTCTCCAACCAATAATCTTCTATCAAAAGTAGCTTTACAGTAATCTGGCACTACTGATGCTCCTGGATATGGAGAAGATTTTATGTCTGTTAAAACTAATATTCCATCACCTAACACTGGATGAGTTGGAGGTACTAATTGTTGTATTTTTTGAATTACGTTAGCCATTTTATAAACTGCATTTACACCTTTTTCTGGATTAGCAGAGTGAGCTGGTTTACCAAAAGTCTCTACAACTATTTCTCCTCTACCTCTTTGACCAATCTTTAAGTTTAATTCTGAAGATTCTCCTATTACAACATAATCAGGTTTAACAGCTTTACTTATTTCTCTAGCTGAAACTCCTTCAAATATTTCTTCATGAACAACTCCTGCTACATATAGTTCTCCAGCAAAATCTTTATTAGTGTCTTTAGCAAAATACGCTACAGCAGACATCATTGCAGTATACTGACCTTTCATATCAGAAGTTCCTCTACCATATATCTTTCCATCTACGATTTTTCCTTCAAAAGGAGGAACACTCCATTTACTTGCATCTGGAACTGGAACTGTGTCTATATGACCATCAAATAATATCTTTTTACCTGGTCTATTTCCTTTTATGCATCCCACTATATTTCCATATCTATCTCTTGACCAGCTATCAAAACCTAATTTTTCAAAAGATTCTTCTATTGCTTTTACAACCCCTTCTTCATTTCCAGAAGAACTAGGATTTTGGATTAATTTTTGACATATCTCAGTTACTTCTTGTTTTCTTTGTTCATTTAGCATTTCGTTATCCCCCTAGATTTTATAAATATATATTTTAATTTAAGTCTTTATAATTTATATAATTTCTAAATTTTAGAACTTATATATATTTTTAATATGTAAATTGTTATTTGATGAATATAATATTTTAATAATCGTCTATATACTTGGATACTCTCCATCCCAAACTATACTTCTGTATTTATCAGGGTCAGTATCTCCTTCTGTACTTATTAAAAGTATTCTTGAATTTTCATCTAACTTTAAATCTCTTCTTAAGTCAGCTAAATCTTCTCTTTCCATAGCTGCTATTAAAAGACCAGTTGTAACCGCTCCAGATTCTCCAGAGATTACTTTTTCATCACCATTTAAAGGATTTCCCAATGTTCTCATACCTTTAGCAGAAACCCAGTCTGGTGCTGAAACAAATGCTGCTGCATGATTTTTTAATACTTCAAATCCTATAGTATTTGGTTCTCCACAAGCAAGACCTGCCATTATAGTTGGCATATCTCCACCTACAAATCTTGGTTTTCCATCTCCTGCTTCTGCTGATTTATAGTAACAATCTGCCTCATCAGCTTCTACTACTACTGTTATCGGGCATTCGTCATATATTGAAGCAACATATCCTTGAACTGCACCAGCAAGTGAACCAACTCCTGCTTGCACAAATACATGTGTTGGTCTATCTACTCCATATTCTTTTAATTGTTCTATAGCTTCTTGAGCCATAGTTCCATATCCTTGCATTATCCATGCTGGTATTTCTTCATATCCGTCCCATGCTGTATCTTGAACCATTACACCATGGTCATCAGCTTCTGCATAATCATTAGCTAATCTTACTGCATCATCATAATTTAGGTCTGTTATACTAGCATCTGCACCTTCTCCCTTGATTTTATTTAATCTAAATTCAGAAGAACCTTTTGGCATTAATACAACAGATTTCTGACCTAATTTATTAGCTGTCCAAGCAACTCCCCTACCATGATTTCCATCTGTAGCTGTAAAGAAAGTTATTTCTCCTAATTGTTCTTTTATTTCTTTTGAAATTAATTTTTCATATCCTAACTCTGATATATCTGTATCTAATCTTTGAGCTAAGTATTTACCCATAGAGTAAGAGCCACCCAAAACTTTAAATGCATTTAATCCAAATCTGTAAGATTCATCCTTTACATATACTCCTGCAACACCTAATTTTTTTGCTAAACCTTCTAGGTTTGCTAATGGAGTTTCTTTATATTGAGGAAAGCTTTTATGGAAGTTTCTAACCTTAGTTATTTCTTCTTCATTTAAAAATTTGATACAATTTTCCTTATCGCCCTTTGGCAGATTGTTTACTTTCCATTTAATTTCTTTTAGCATCTAAAATACCTCCAAATTATTGTTAAATTTTTATACTCTATATATTAGCAATTAACATGCCAACACTTAACATATATCGAATATTTTTCTATAGCTATTTAGCATAGAATTTGCAATACTTTCAACTTTTTTTACCTTTATCTATTGGATTATCCAATGTATATAGAATTTGATAATAAAAAAACCTTTTTTATCTTCTCACTTTTTAATTCTCATTTTTAAAATTTAAAAATTAATACTTAAAACGTATTCCTTATGTATTTTTTGACATAGAAATCTATAAAGCATTTAATAAGAGGCAAAAAATAGTGATGTAATATTTTATTACATCACTATTTTTTATTGAGCCAATAGTAAAAATTCAACTTATTTTTTGAAGAAGTAAATGCTTCTTAATGGTCTCTAAGAGGCGATTTTTCATCTTTTTTAACATCTAATTCTTCTTTTACAACATTCCATTTTTCAAGACCAAACTTAGAAACCATTACTGCTTCTGCAGCACCTTTTCCAAGTCTTTTCACTGTGTCCATACCTGTTTCGTCTTCTTGAGCTCCTTTTGCTTTTCCATCTTTACTCCATATTGTACCGCCTATATAGCATCCACCTAATCCTCCAGATACTAACATTTCATGCATTAAGAAGAAATTTATTATAGGAAGTTTTGTTAATTCTTGACCACCATATCTAGTTCCACCAGTAGTTATAGCTGCTCCAACTTTATTTTGAAGCTTTCCTGGATGAACTAAATACATAGGACGAAGTCTATTAAATACTGCTGTAAGTTGAGCAGTTATATTCATATCATACACTGGAGAACCCACTATAATTCCATCCGCTTCTAATATTTTTTGCTCTAATTCTTGTATGTCATCTTTTATGATACACATAGTTTCTTTTCTTATACATGCATCACAATGTACACAAGGACTTATTTTTTTTCCTCTAACTGACCAGTACTCAGTCTCTATACCAGGTATAGTTTCAGCTTCTTTCAAAGCTTCTAATACTGCATATTCTGTTGCTCCTTTACGTGGACTTCCACAAATACCTAATATCTTTGCCATAACAATATCTCCTCATCAAATAAATCTATTTTTATTGCTTTCTATAATTTTAATAGAGTTTTATTTTAAATTTAAATTTTTATTTTAAGCTTCATTATTTTAATTTTATTGGCAATGAATGTATCTCTACATTAGTTGCATCATATACTGCATTTGCCACAGCAGGTGCAACTGGTACAACAGCACATTCACCAATACTCTTACCACCAAATGGTCCAGCTTTTTCATAACTATTTACAAATGCAACTTGACACTTTGGCATATCGACAGTTCTAAATAATTTATAATTTTTAAAATCAGTAACTTTAGGTCTTCCTTGCTCATCAAAGGCTAACTCTTCACTTAATGCATAACCTAACCCCATATGAATTCCGCCTTCTAATTGACCTTCTAAATTTAGAGGATTTATAACTCTACCAACATCATGTACGGCTACAAAATCGACTACTTTTACATCTTTAGTTTCTTTATCTACTAAAACTTCAACAAAATGTACACCATAAGAAGTAAGACCTGCTGGAGAAGAATAATCCTCAACAACTGTCAATTCTCTCAAAGACTTACTTTGACTATATACTGCAACATCAGATAATGATGCTTTAATATTTTCATCGAGTTTACTGATTACATATCCATTATCTAGATATAACTCTTCTTTTGAAGTTTCAAGTAATTTTTCTGCTTCTTCCAGTATTAAATTCTTTAATTTTTCTGCTGTCTTTTTAGCTCCTCCACCTTCTACAAATACACCTCTACTTGCATAATCTCCAAGATTAAATGTACATGCATCAGTGTCTGTTTCAAAAGTATCAACTTTATCAGGAGTTATTCCCAAAACTTCAGCTACCATCATTGTTTGCATAGTTACAACACCATTACCCATATCATGTGCTCCTGTAAGTAGTGTTAATGTGCCATCTTCATTTAATTTAAGAGTCAATGTGACAACATCTCTATGTGCACCAAAAACTCCATTACCATGTGCACCTATTGCCATACCTATACCCCTTAAATAATTTCCTTCTTCTTTTGGAAGAGCTTTCTTCTCATCCCATTTAAACATTTTTTTACCTTGTTCAATACAGTCAAGAACTCTAGGATTTCCAAGAGAACCGTGGAAGATTATATCAACATCATCTGGCTCTACAGCATTCTTATTTTGAAAATCAACTAAGTCCATACCTATTTTCTTAGCTATTTTTGCAAATTGAGCTTGTTGAGCCATAAATATTTGAGGTGAACCATAACCTCTCATGGCTCCTGCTATTGGTGTATTTGTATATACTGGTATTCCAGTAAATTTTATATTTGGTATTTTATAGACTTTAAACACTTTATGGCTAAGTGCGCCTATAACATTTAAAGCACTTGATGCATATGCACCTGTATTTGTATATATTTTTATCTCCTGTGCTATTACTTCTCCATCTTTATTTACACCAGTTTTTAGTTTTACAAAAGACCCATGACGAGTTCTTGTTGATATCATAGACTCTTTTCTTGTAAGAACCATTTTGACTGGTCTTCTCGTCATTTTTGACAATGCTGCTGCTACTGGCTCAATTGTCATTTCTAGTTTTCCACCAAATGAACCTCCAATAGCAGGTCTTATAACTCTTATCTTATTTAATGACATCCCAAAGATTTGAGATAATATTATTCTGAAACCAAATGTGTTTTGGCAAGGTGTATGTACAATTAATTTATCATTATAATCATAATGTGCAATTACACTGTGAGTTTCTATTGCACTATGATGTATAGCAGGAGTAGAGTATTCGTCTTCAAAGATGTAGTCACATTCTTTAAAACCTTTTTCTACATCTCCACCATTTATATTATTTTGAGAAACCATGTTTGAATCTCCATGTATACATATAGCATCTTCTTTTATTGCATCTTGTATAGTAAATACAGCTGGTAATTCTTCATATTCCACTTTTATAAGTTTTACAGCTTTTTCTGCTATTTCTGGTGTCTCTGCTGCAACTGCTGCTACACGGTCACCTACAAATCTAACTGTATCTGAAAAAATAACTTCATTTTCAGGTATATTATGTTCATAAAATCGTAAAGAGCCATTATATTTTCTCTGTGATGTATTAAGATGAGTAGCTATGGCTCTAACTCCAACGATTTTCTCAGCTTCACTTGTATCTATACTTTTTATTTTTGCATGTGCTACAGGACTTAAAAGCATTTTAGCATGAAGTGCATTTTGCGGTTTCATGTCCGCTACATACTTCATTTGACCAGTAACTTTTAAAGCTGCATCTTTTAGAGGGTATGATTTTCCTATGATTTTTTCCATAACTATCTACCTCCTAATCTAGCTGCAGATAATTTTACAGCTTCTATAATTTTTATATATCCTGTGCATCTACAGAGATTTTCTTTAAAAGCCTCTCTAATTTCATCTTCACTAGGCGATGAATTTCTATTTAAAAGAGCTTGCGTAGTTATAATCATGCCAGGAGTACAATATCCACATTGTACAGCTCCAACTTCTATAAAAGCTTCTTGTATCGGATGAAGATTTTCTCCATTAGCAAAACTTTCTATAGTGTATATAACTTTATCTTCACAGTTCCTTGCAAGAAGTTTACAAGATTTTATATCTACTCCATCTATCAAAACTTTACATGCTCCACAACTGCCACTATTACAACCTTGTTTCGCTCCAGTTAGATTTAATTTTTCACGAAGTACATGCAAAAGAGTTTCATTCTTTTCAACTTCTACTTCATACATGTAATCATTAATATTTAATTTTATTTTTTCCATTTTCTCCTCCTACAGATAAACTAATGTTGTAATAGAATATTATTACAAGCTTATTTTCATATTAGTATAAGCTATTCCACTTATGTCCTTCCATTCTATTAGTTACATTAGCTCTCTTACATAATTCTTCTGCTGCATGCTGAGCATTCAATAAGACTTGTTCTTCACTTTCAATTGTAGTTACTCTACCATTTTCAAGTATTATATTTCCATCAACTAAAACACTTTCTACATTGTGCATACTAGCTGAGTATACCAAAGTCGATACAGGATTGTGAAGAGGTATTGATTTTGGAGAAAGCATTGAGTTAAATATTACTAAATCAGCTTTTTTTCCTACCTCTAAAGAACCTATTTCATCCTCCATTCTAAGAGTTCTTGCCCCCTCAATTGTGGCCATTTCAAGAACTTTTTCTGCAGAAATTGCAAGAGGGTCGCAGTTGTTTACTTTATGTTGCAAAGCTGTTAATTTCATAAGCTCTACCATATCTTGTGCATTGTTACTTGCTGCACCATCAAGACCTAAGCTTACATTTATCCCCTTCTTTAACATCTCTGGAACAGGTGCAACTCCAGAAGCAAGATACATATTACTTGCAACATTATGAGAAACTTTTATATCGTACTTTTTAAGCATTTCCATGTCCTCATCAGTTATACATACACAATGCACTGCTACAACTTCTGGGCCTACTATTCCCCATTTTTCAAGTAATTTTATATCTATTTCCCCATGTATATCTTTTGTTGCTGTTCTTGCAAATTCAGTTTCAGAAATATGAACTGTGAAGTATGAATCATACTCTTTGACTATATTCCAAAGCATTTTACCCATTTCTTCAGATATAGCCCACATTGAAGAAGGTGCTACACAAATTTTTATTCTTCCATTTTCTGAATTATGATATTTTTCAAATACTCTTCTCAAATCTTTTTCAACCGTTTCCACGTCTTCTATAAGCTCTTTGTGAATACCTAAATCTATACAGCCTCTACCCACTACTCCTCTTATACCTAAGTCTTTATATGCTTTTACTATTCCATCTGTAAGTCCTGGTCTATTATGTGTATGCATATAATCAACCATTGTAGTTATACCACTTTTTAAACCTTCCATACATCCAAGCATTGCAGCATCATAAGTATCTTGTTCTGTTAAGAATTTTGCTGATGGAAACATCATTGTGTTTAACCATTCATGAAGTGCCATGTCGTCTCCTAGACCTTTTAATAATACTTGGAATAAATGATTATGAGTGTTTATAAATCCAGGGAATATCACTTTTCCTTTAGCATCTATAACTTTTTTAACGTCAGGATACTTCACCTCAACATCAGCTGTATTTCCTATATCTAAGATTCTGTCACCTTGAATAGCTATTGCTCCATCAAATATAACTTCTCTATTTTTATTAACTGTAACAACTATTGCATTCTTTATTAGTATATCAATCATCTTAAATCCCCCTTTTAATACTTTCATTACAACATTTTATCACATAGCTTTCTCATATCATATCTAATACATTTATCCAATATTTTCCTCAAGATTTGAAGTAACGTTTTCAGATTTCTTACTTCCTTTTAGTTTAAATAGTGTTTGAAGTAATATAGCTATTATTGCTCCAGAAACTATACTTGAGCCTCCTAGAACAGTTCCAATTGTCGCTGGAAATTGGTCTAAAACTTGTGGAGCAGTTGTAAGACCCATGCTTGTTGCTATAGATACTCCTGCTATAAGATTGTTTTCTTCAGTAAAACCATCCATACTCATAATAGAGAAACCAGACATCGCTATTGATGAAAATACTACTAAAGTTGCTCCACCAACAACACAAGATGGTATAGTTGTCATTATTGCTCCTAATGCTGGAGATATTCCTGCTAGTAATAATACAAGTGCTCCTAATGCTATTACGAATCTACTTGTAACTTTATTCATAGATACAATTACTGTGTTTTGGCTGAATACTCCAGTTGGAAGAGCTGCAAATAGTGATGAAATTATAGAAGTTACAGAGTTTCCTAAAACAACTGATGATAACTCTTCATCAGTTACCTCTCTGTCCATTGCACCTATTGTTGCTATTGTACACGCACCCATCATATCAGCTATACCTATTATGTAAATAATAGTAAACATTACTATTAACTCTGGTCTAAATTCCAATCCAAAAGCCGCTGGTGTTGGTAAAGATACTATAGCTGCACCTTTAACTGCAGAAAAATCAACTAATCCTAAAACTAAAGATATAGCATATCCTACTAATATCCCAATTAATATTGAAGAGTTTTTAACTAAGCCTTTACCATACTTATTTATCATTATTATTACAAAAGCAACTATAACTCCTACTATAAAATTTATTGGACTTCCAAACGTTTGTGCACCTTCTCCTCCTGCTAAATTCTTTATAGCTGTTGCAAATAATCCAAGTCCCATACATGCTATTATAGTTCCAGAAACTATAGAAGTGAATATATGTCTAATTTTCTTAACTGCAAAGCCTACAAAGAATACGATTACCCCTGCAGCAATTTGTGCTCCAAATAAAGCTGCTAAGCCATCTTTAGCTGCTACAGAAAGACAAGCTCCTAAAAATACATAACTCATTCCCATCATTACAGGTAATCTTGAACCTAATTTAAATCCTTTAAATAAAGGTATTGGATATAATTGTAAAAACGTTGCCAAACCTGCTGCTAACATAGAACCTTGAATCAACATCGTCGCTTGCCCCTGGTTAAGTCCTACCACGTTTGCTATTAATATTGCAGGCACCATATTTCCTACTATCATTGCTAACAAATGTTGTAAAGCTAAAGGTACCGATTCCTTTAGTGGTGGTATCCCATCCACATCATATTTTGAAGTATTACGTGTTTTCATAAAATAAATCCTCCCATACATAAATATCTTGACTAAATATTTTATAATTATTTTCTATAAATATTTTTATGACCATGAATTTATTGCTCAACCGATAACCACAGCTAAACTGAGCTATTTTTATAAAAAATTAACAAACGTGCAAATATACCCTCCCCGATTTTCTTTTTGACTAAACATTAAATGTCTGATGTATACTCTTTATTAAATTTCTTATTAAAATGAATAGCTATCTGAAGTAATCTAACAATCTCATAATAAGATAATTTAAACAACCCCTTTAAATTATCATTTTTTAATTAGCCTTTTCCATAACAGCTCTTTCTTTAGCTTCATCTTCTAGACTTTTATTTGGCATTATTAGATTTAAAACAAATGCAACCAATGTCGCAATTACTATTGGAGATTCTCCAAATACTAATTTTATAAATGGAGGAAATGCTTCCTGTGCTGCTGGAACTGATGTTATTCCCATACCTAAAGCTATTGCCAAACCTACAATAGTAATATTCCTTGATGACAATTCTTCTGTAATAATTAACTTTATACCTGTCATTGTTATCATACTGAATATAGATATTGTAGCTCCTCCTAAAACAGAGTATGGTATAGTTGTCATCAATGCACCAAACTTAGGTACAAACCCCGATAATAACATAAATATACCAGCTATTCCAAGCACAAATCTACTTATTACTTTGTTCATAGCTACCATACCTACATTTTGACTATATGATGATGGTGGTAAACCTCCAAACAAAGCGCCTATCATAGTGCAAATTCCACTTCCTATTACTCCACTTGACAATTCTTTATCTGTTATATTTCTATCCATACCTCCCATTGTAGTAGCTGACAAATCTCCAATTGCTTGAACAGCATTGATTATACTTACAATTACTACAGAGATTACTACTGGTATATCAAATTCCAATCCGAATTCAAGTGGCTTAGGTATAGCAAACCAAGCTGCCTCTCTAATAGGGTCAAAATTTATTATTCCCAAAACTAAAGATACACAATATCCAACTATAATTCCTAAAAATATTGCTGCCAATTTTGCATACCCTTTTGCAAATTGGCTAAGACCTATAACTACCACTAGTGTTATAGCTGCTACTGCCCAATTTTGCATAGAGCCATAAGTAGGACTATTTACACCACCTGCCATATAATTTATTGCTATAGGATATAAAGATAATCCAATTGTAAAAACTACTGTTCCTGCAACTATATTAGGAAAAAATTTTCTTATCTTTTTTATAAATATTCCTATTAATACTGTAGCTACTCCCCCTATTAATTGTGCACCCAAGATGCTCGCTAGTCCGTAACTTCCTCCGACTGCTACGAGTGTTGGCACATAAGTAAAGCCGACTCCAAAAATTATAGGCAATCTTGAACCAATATTTCCTATTGGATATAGTTGTATAAGTGTTGATATTCCAGCTATTATTAATGCATATTGCACTAAAAGTGTTATTTGTGTAGCACTAGCACCCACAGCTCCTCCAACAACTATAGGTACTGTAACAGTTCCAACTATCATCGCTAGTATATGTTGCATTGATAGTGGTAAACACTTTAAAATTGGTGGCCTTCCATCAATATCAAACATAGAAACACTTTTTTGATATTTACTCAAGGTTATCACTCCCAACTATTTTTTAATGACAGTTATTATTATCTCACACAACATCCTTTCTTTTTTTATTTTGCCATCTTAATTTAATATGAAGCAATTATAATGCCAATATTTTAACAAAATTGTTTTACATATATAATTTTTATTATATTTGTTAGTATTTGATAATTTGATAAACCATTTCTTTTTTTAAATTCTTTTAAATTTTTTTTATTTTTGGATAATAAAATCTTATTACAAAAAAATCACTTGGAAAATAGTTTTTCAAGTGATTTTTATCAATTTTATAATTTCAAATTTTAGAATTGAGAATTAAAAGCATAATTACTATACATCTATCTTTCTATACAATGTTGCTAGCGATATTCCAAGTTTTTTAGCAGCTAACTTTTTAGATTTAGTATCATTTCCATAAAACTTTAATACCTTTTTTATATATGCTCTCTCAAATTCTTCAAGGGTAAGTATATCTTGTTCCATATTTATCTCATAGTCACTTTCCTCAAGCAACTTTATATTTATTTTGTTTAACTTAAAATATTCAAGTATCTTTCTATTTATTATACCCTTATGTATTATCCCATCTTCCTCAAGAAGATTTAAAGCTAATTCTATAGTGTTTTCTAATTCTCTTATATTTCCTGGCCACGGATATTTAAGTAGCATATGTTCTACATCTGGCTCTATATGGTATACATTTTTCTTCATTTTCCTTGAATATTTATCTATAAAATTATTTATTAATATTTGTATATCATCTCCCCTTTCTCTAAGAGGAGGCACTTCTAGAGGTATTACATTTAATCTATAATATAAGTCTTCTCTAAATTTATTTTCTTTAACCAACTCAAATAAATCTCTATTAGTAGCTGATATAATTCTAACATCTATATCCATTAATTCATTTGAACCTATTCTTGTAAACTTCTTTTCCTGTAACACTCTCAAAAGCTTTGATTGTAATTGAATTGGCATATCCCCTATCTCATCTAGAAATACAACTCCTCCATTAGCTAATTCAAATTTACCAATTTTACCTTTTGAATCTGCCCCACTAAAAGCTCCTTTTGTATACCCAAAAAGTTCACTTTCTAGCAAGGGTTCTGGTATAGCAGCACAGTTTATAGCAACGAATGTTTTATTCCCTCTGTTTCCTGCGAGATGAATGGCTCTTGCTATTAACTCTTTTCCAGTGCCACTTTCTCCAGTTATCGCTACAGTAGAATCACTATTTCCAATTTTACAAATTCTATTCTTAAGAGCAAGCATTACATCAGATTCTCCAATTATAGAGTCTACTGTTGTTGTTCCCCAAATATTGTATACTTCCATTCCACCATACATTACTGAATCACTGTGTTTATCCATAAAATATCAACTCCAAATAAATATTATATATAATCATCATTCAAATTATCTATTTAATTATATCATAACAGAAAAGCTTAGTTATAATTTTACAATAATATTTTAATTTTCAAATGAAGCTTAATAAAAAGTATACCTACTTAAATTTTAATTTAACAGGTATACTTTCTTTATTTTGCAAGCATTCTATATTAAATAAGCAATTACAGTACCATATTTAATATCTAAAATAATTTCCAAAACTTTTCATTTATTACTTTTATATAGTTCTTTCATGCTATAAAATTATTTATTACTTTATACAATGTATTTTTATTATTTTTATAATTCTTATTTTTAAAATTTATAATTAAAAATTATTTTTTTTAAATCAGATATGGTATTTTTTATGTCATCCAATCTTACAGTTTTTGCTTCTATAAATTTACCTTTAAATGACTCCAACAATCTCCATGAGCTGTAATTTTTATCTTTTTTGATACAAGGATATAATAATATACATCTTTTTGCATTTTCATAAGATGTTATATATGCATACATCTGATATATATCACTTGACCTATAGAAAATATTTGAATCCACTTCAATAGCTTTCCATTTTGTATCAATTATGATTTCAGATTCATATTTTGAATCATATAAAACTATATCGGGCCTTAAATTAAAAGTTTTCTTTCCTGTTTGTTCATTTTTTAAAAGGAACTTACTTTTATCTTGTATATAAGTTTCTCTAAATTCATTATTCCATATACTTTTTATTAAGTTTCCTATATATTCTTCATATAAAATGTTTATTTCAAATAATATAGAAAATGCATCTTGATTATTTTCGCTGTTATCCATCGATAAATTTAAAAGTATAAGTTTGGCCAATGAGTAACAATCTTTAAATCTATCATTATTTTTATAAAATTTGTAATCTAATAGTTCTTCTCTATTTATATAAGCTAAATCTACATTATAAAAATAACTCAAAATTTTTTTTATCTTATTTTGAATTAAATTATCATCTATTCTACATAAAATAGATATACATGCCTTTTTTAAAACTTGATTCAAAAAATTATTTTCGCTATACTCATCATATTCACATTTTATTTTCATTGGAGATATATTTTTTTCTCTTGCATATTTACTTATTAATATCTTACCTTTTACAACATTTGAATTATCTATCTTATTTATATATTCAAAATAAATCCCTCTCTTAATTTGCATTTGCATACTTTCAATAAAATACAGAACAAAAAAATTCATGAGATTATAATTTTTTAAACTTGATTTTATATTTTCGTTTATTATAATTGGAATCTTATTACATGTAGAAAGCATTTGTAATAGCATTTCTCTATCTTTTACAGTATTATTACTTAATGACAGCTTTGGAAGTATCTCCAATATTACATTTTCAAAACATATAACTCCTACATAATTTATGAATCTCAGTTTTTTATATCTGATATCTATTATATTGCTCTTTAATACATCGTTATTATTATCCAAATATTTAAGTAATTTTTCATATTCAGTTTCTGTAAGCTCATTTTCATCATTACCTACTTTTATCCATTCATAAGTTTCCTTTACATATATATTTTTACTCATATATATTTTTTAACTCCTCAATAGATATATTTCGTTTTATATAATAATTAACTTTACTTTCCATTATTGATGAATTATTATTTTTAAATAATTTAGATGCTGTGATTTCTTCCTTATAAACAATATATTTATCCTTTTCATTTTTACCTATACCACCTAAAATAAGTCCTACTTTTTCTGAGTCATAATAGAAATATTCTTGAAGAAGTGGTATTATTTTTTTTCTAAATACGACTACTATATCATCAATATTTTCTACATTTAGTAAGTAAGCCTGTCCAATAACATGGTCTCTATCATATAAAAACTCTATTCTCTTATTGATTGTATACAGCATATTTTTAACATCTATTCCATCTGCAACAGACAGTAATTCATAGTCTGGCATAATTTCTTCAAAATCAAATCTTCTTCTCAAAGCTATATCTAAAAGAGCTATGGATTTATCTGATGTATTCATAGTACCAATTATATATAAATTTGGAGGTAGAGAAAATTTTTCTTTTGAATATGGCAGTTTGACAATAGTTTGATTTGATTTAGTAAGTCTTTTATCATCTTCTAATAATGTTATTAATTCGCCAAATATTTTAGAGATATTCCCTCTATTGATTTCATCTATTATTAAAACATATCTTTCTGATTCTTCAAAATTAAAGTTCTCAACATCTTCTATATTATCAAGCACCAACATCTTTTTTCTTGCCTTTATATCTTCTATAGTTAAAGTATCTTTTTCTAGCTCAAAATTTAACTTCTTTTCAAGTTTCAACCCATCATAACATGCTTCTATAAATATGTCCTTCAATATACCATCTTCTGGCTTAAAATTACCTTCACCATCAGACTTGAGACCTTCTATAAATTCTTCATATCCATATGATTGATGAAAAGTACAAAATTCTACATTATTTTTATAATCTACATAACTTGTACAATCATTATTTTTTAAACTAGTTTCATTTATTAAATTATAAGCTATTTGTTTTGCGTTATATGTTTTACCAGTCCCTGGTGGACCATAGAGTATGGTATTTAACGAAATTTTATTAGTATATCTTTTTATATACTTTTCAACTAAATTATTATTTTCAAAGATAACCCATGCATTTCCATCAATATTCTCTTTTTCATTTTCTATCCATTCTACAGGTAAAAAACATCCACCTTCTGAAGTAGTTATTTTATCTTTATCAAAACCTTCTTTAACTTGACAAACACCAAATAAGCTTTTCATTGTATGGTCATTTTCGTAAATTACTTTTTCGCTATTATATACTAGAATATAATCATCTGTATTTATATTTTTCAAGTTTTCTAATTGTTCTAAACTAGTAGGTTGAATAAACAGTTCTTCATTCTCTACGCACTTATCTACATCTATATAATAATAGTTTTTTAGGTACCATTTATTATTGTCACTTTCTTCTATTCTTTTTTTTAATGATTTATTATCTTGTAATTTAATAATGTCTAAATATGTATTTATATCTTCATTATTTAATTTATAAAACTCACTAGTATATATTTTACAATTTAAAACTGTATCAAATGTGTACATCCATTTTATAGGTAATGTATGACCCAAAATATGACTTAATTCATAACCATTTTCAAAACTTTCTTCAACAATACCAATAAGGACACTATACTTAATTTTTCCTTCTACATTTTGATATGCCCTATATAGAAAATAATCTCCTTTTTTAACTGACATAAATTTTTTTATAAAATCTTTGTCATTACAGTTCTCATTAATGTATTTTTCGGATTTTTTTCCCATATTAAGTACTTTTTTTAAATTTATTTTTATATCAAATCCTAATGCAATTATGCTTTCTTCTTTAAAAACTTGTGGTGTGTCTGTCTCTTGATAAAAAAATTCTTCCATTAACCAATACTCTGTAACATTTATATTTTCAGACATATACTTCTCCTTAATATCTAAAATACATTAATTATATAACATTCCCACTTTAATCTTTCCATCTAAATTTTCTTTTAAGTATAACGAAAATATCATTTCATAGCCTTCTTCTGCCTTATTTTGAATATTGTTCATCAAATCATTTAATTCAACTAGTGAAAATTTATTATTTCCTTCAACAAAAACTATGCCTTTTTTCCCAATAAATTCTTCACCAAAATGTTCCATCTTTTCAAATAAAATATCTACTATTTCACTGTGCTGTTTTGAATCTTCAAATTCTTCAAGAGAATACTTAATCCCTTTATCACTTATAATAGCTTCTTTTAAATCAGTTATATCTATATTTATCATACAAGAATCTGAAATAGACTCTATCATAACATTCATCAAATCAACAAATTTCAAAATACTATTTTCATTGACTTTAAATTCTCTATTAATTCCTAAGTCATCTTTATTTTCTTCTTCTGAAGAATTTATACCTATAGATAAAATTCGTCTTTCATTAGACATATATGAAATAGCTTTTATAACTTCTCGACTTTGTTTATCTTCAGTTGAATATGCTAAAAATAATATATCAACTCCATCTAAAAGACTTCTAACATATTCTTTTTCAACCTCTTGATTCATAGTAATTCTTTCTATATCCATATTTATTTTTACTTTTTCTTCTATTTCATCTATTATACTAATACCTTCAACTCCAACACCAATTATCTTAGCATTCTTATTAACATTTTCCATTATAATATGTATCTCCTTAATAATTATTTAATTTTAACATTTTTAAATATTATATCATATTTTCTTCATAAAAATATTTTAACTCTTTAGCCTTATCATAAAGTAATTTATTCATAAATTTTGGTTCTACAACTTTAGCATCTTTTCCTATTGAAAATAATGTAGATATCCACCAATCTATTTCTTCATACTTTATAAGTTTACTAATTGTTCCACTTCCATTTTCATTTAATTCTATATCCAAATCTAAAAAACTTCTAGTTATTTTAGAAATACCTTCTTTTGTGAGTGATATATGTAAGTGGACAATTTCACTAGTTTTATTAGTAATTGCCATCTCTTCATTTAACTTACTATATACTGTATCTAGCCATTTTTTCAAACTCATACATGCCTTTTTGCATTCTCCTACTTTTTTAATTTCTAGTACTTTATCTATACGAATTATTGTGATACTATCACTTTCATAGTCATACACTGGTGAAAACCAAAACCCTTCATTTAAAAATATACCTATTGGGCATATTTTTTTCTCTAGCAATTGATTTCCAGATTTATATTGAATATTCAAAACACAAGAGTTTGATGAAGCCTTGAAAAATTTAGTTACAGTATTAATATCAATATTTCTATAATTAGCTATAAACTCAATATATTTTTCAATGTTATTTATACCTATTTTTGCACTACTTTCACGATTATAATTTATTTTTTTAATTATAGAATCAATTTCTTTTTTTATGTGTGAAAAATTGTAAACTTGTAGTGACTTAAATGCAAAAACTATAGACATAACTTCTTTTTCTGTAAATATAACAGGAGGTATATAGCTATTGTTTAATACTCTATAACCTCCATTTCTACCTTTTTCTGCTTGAATTGGAAGTCCCATTTTATTTAATTCTATTAAATATCGTTGAATAGTTTTAGTTGAAAGATTAAACTTTTCTGACAACTCTTTGATTGTAAACTTTTGCCTATCATTAATATATGTCCAAACATCAGTTAATCTCTTCATCTTTGACAAATAAAATCCCCCTTATAATAATACTATCCTTAATCCACACTAATTTTCAATCTACAAAATAACGTTCTTCACTCTAAAACTTAATGTCAATGATATTTCCATATTTTTTCATTAAAAAACAAAAGAATGGTACTCCTACCAATGTTACTACTACAAATTCTCCAAAACCTACTTGTATCATCGATAATATTAGAGGAAGTCCAAAAAATATATTTAGCATTAGTCCAACTACAATTGCATTTATGATAGTAGGCCATATAGAAGCTATAATTAATGTGCTCTTATTTTGACCTCCTAACTTACTAGTAATATAGACTAAACTTGCACTTACAAATGTGGCAAATGTTCCAAAAATTATATCAGGTACACCATATGGACCTATTACATTTGCTAAAAAACAACCCAATGTAAGACCTACTATATATCCCTTATCTAAAAATGCTAGAAGCATCATAATCTCTGCTATCCTAAATTGTATTGGTCCATAACTTATAAATCCCAATGATAAAGTTAAAACTGCATAAATTGATGTAACAACTGCTGTTACTGCTATATTGATACTATTTCTTCTCATATACCTCTCCTAGTAAAAATTTTATTGCTAAAAATTAATAACATAATTTTATTTTATACAAAATTTATAAACTTAAACAATAATTTCAAATAAATAAATTAC
>NZ_JAGWCT010000049.1:0-28709 GCF_020657815.1 Clostridioides sp. ZZV15-6597
CTAATGTATATATTTAAATCAATTAATTTCTGTTTTTATAAAAATCCAACAATTAGTTTAATTTTGAGAACTATTTTTTATACTTCTAATTTGTTTTAATAACTCATTATATTCTAATTCATAACACTCTTTTTTTAAGTTATCTTTTTCTATTGACAGCATAGATATAATGTTTGTAAGTCTGTTTTCTAATACTAAAAGTTTTTCTTGTTTAACTTTACTTTCTCTACCAGGAGTTTTTTTATTTCTACTAATGATATAATCATTATAATTACAATCAAACTCCTTTATATGCCTATCTTTTATTTCTAAAAAATAGTCACAAATATGAGATATAAATACTCTATCATGAGACACTATAAGCACAGTTTTATCAGTATTTATCAATGCTTTTTCCAATGCTTCCATAGATTTTATATCCAAGTAATTAGTTGGCTCATCAAGAACTAAAAAATTATTATCTTCTAGTATTATTTTACATAGAGCTATCTTTACCGTTTCTCCTCCACTAAGAACCTTAACTTTTTTATAAACAGTATCACCTTTAAATCCAAATAAACTTAAGTTTATTCTTATAAAAGACTCATCAAATGAACTATTTGATTTGATATTGTACAAAATACTCTTTTCCTTATCTAATGAATCTTGGTTTTGGTCAAAATAACCTATCTTTACCTTGTTATTTATCTTTATACAATCGTTTTTATTACTAAGTATTTCTCTTATCAGAGTACTTTTTCCACATCCATTATCACCTAATAAAGCTATTTTCTTCCCTCTTTTTACCTTGAAAGAAATATTATCCAATAAAAGCTTATTTCCTACCTTTAAAGTTAAATCCTTTAATTCCACTAAGTTTTTGCTGATTATTTCCATACCATCCTGTATTTTAATATTCATATCTGCAGAGACCTTAGGTTTATCTTTCACTTCCAATTTTTCAATTCTACCTTCTAATGCTTTTACACTTGAGTCTACTTTTTTCTTATTTTTTTGACTACCCATTTTATGCAATCTAGCTTCTGAATTCCCCATTCGTTTTGGAGTCTTCCTTATACCATCACTTAAAGATTTTTTACCTAAAAGAGCCTTCTCCAATCTTTTTTTCTCATTTATATATTCATGATATTCAAAGTCAGCTCTTTTTATTTCTTCATCCTTTTGTTCTAAATAATCAGTGTAATTACCTTTATAAGCTTTTAATTTCCCACTTTCCAGCTCCAATATAGTTGTACATAATTCATCTAAAAAACGTCTGTCATGAGATATTAATAATAATGCTCCTTTATGTCTTTTAAACATATTTTCCAAAATATCTATACCCTTTTTATCTAAATTTGAAGTTGGTTCATCTGCTATTATTATATTTTTCTTATTATTCAGTGCATCTGCTATCTTTAGCTTAACTTTTTCTCCACCAGATAAATAATCTTCAAATTTATCTGGTGCATTTAATAGACTCTTTTCTTTACTATCATTACATTTTTCAATATTATTTTCACTCTGACTTATATATGAATAGCTATCTGTAAGATAGACACAACCTTCATCAATTTCTATTTCACCTAATATTGCTTTTAATAAAGTTGTTTTTCCTTGACCATTTGAACCAACTAAACCTATTCTCTCATTCTCTAATATTTCAAGTTTATCTATATCCAAAATTAATTTATCAGCATAATATTTTTTTAAATTTTCTACTTTTACTAACATCATAAAAAAATCCCTCCCTGGTATACTTAAATATAAGGAGAGATTTACATAAATAGGCACAATAACTAAACGTATAGACTATAATCTACTCTCCTTAATTTAAGCATCATAAATAAAGCCACCAATATAGGCTTTTCAAAATTTACAATACTTTAAATTATAAAAAATAGATTATATTCTCATCTTCCCAGTTACCTTACCCTTTCTTTTATTTATTTTTAATCATTATATCAACATTAGTTACTAATGTCTATATAAAATTAATTATTTAAAATAATATATACTTAATTAATTATTATTTTTCAACTTTAAAATCTTGATTATTCAATATTCTATTTAGTACAATACCGACAATTGCAGCCAAACTAAGACCAGTTATCTTTACAGTACTTGTTATAGGAATTCCTATAGAAATCCCTTTATTAGATAAGTAAGTTGTTCCAAGACCTATCAATAATATAACTGCTATTATCAATATATTTACTTTACTTTCTACACAAGAGCTATCTCTTATAGTTTTTAATCCAACATAAGTTATCATTGAAAATAACATTATACTGATTCCACCCATAACTGAACCTGGTATACTTTGAAGAAATCCTCCAAACTTCCCTACACATGCAAGCAATATAGCAAATACTGCTGTACGTCTAAGTATTGAAGGGTCATAGTTTTTAGTTATGGCAAGTACTGCTGTATTTTCTCCATAAGTTGTGTTAGCTGGTCCACCTAAGCAACCTGCTACTATAGTTGCAAATCCATCACCAAGTAACGTTCTGTTTAATCCTGGATTCTCTATAAAGTTTTTTCCTACAACAGCACCATTAGTAGTCATATCTCCTATATGCTCCATAAATACAGCTAAAACAACTGGAGATATAATCACAATTGCACCTAAACTAAACTTAGGAATTGTAAAGTTAGGTATCGCAAGTAAACTTGCTTCTGTAATTGTAGTTATATCTACTAATCCCAGTACCAAACATATTATATATCCAGAAAAAACGGCTATTAATATACCTAATTGTTTTATAAATCCTCTACCAAACTTATTAGTCAAAATTGCTATTGCTAAGGTCATGAATGCTATTATAAAATTAGCTGAAGCCATATTAAAAGCTGTTGGCAACAAGTTTAAACCTATAACTGCTATCATAGCTCCTGTAACTTGTGCTGGAAAATATAACTTAATTTTATCCACCCCAACTACTTTCACTATAATTGACATTATAATATAAATTAATCCTGCTACTATTATACCACCCTGAGCATATGCTAAATCTCCTCCATAAGCTTCTTTAGCTGCTAGTATAACAGGGATAAAAGCAAAACTTGAACCTAAAAATGCAGGTACTTTTCCTTCTGTGCAAAAATGAAATATCAATGTACCAACACCAGCACAAAAAATTGCAACTGATGGGTTAAAGCCTGTTAAAATGGGAACTAATACTGTCGCTCCAAACATGGCCAATAAATGTTGTAAAGACATTATCGTTTTTTTCATAAAAACCTCCAAAAATTATTATATATGAATAAATCCTTTGTTCAATTAATATCTTTTAATTAATTATAAATTCCCTAGCTTCTATTTTTTAATCTATATATACTTACTATACAAACCATCATTTTTTTACATTTTACGACATTGAAAGCCCAAATAAAGGAGAATATAAACTACATTAGTATACACATTAATAAACTTGTATTATTTATTTTGTGCAATATATGTAAGCTTTATCCTCCTCCATGACTATACAATGCTGAGCTTTTATATAATATTAAAAAATCACTATTCTTTGATTGTAACTGAATCTTCTCCATCAATTTCTAATAAACTAACAGATATAATTTCATGTCTCGAAGTAGGGACATTTTTTCCTACATAATCTGCTCTTATAGGCAACTCTCTATGTCCTCTGTCCACTAATACTGCTAATTGTATTGATTTAGGTCTTCCTATATCAATAATAGCATCAAGTGCTGCTCTTACAGTTCTTCCTGTATATAACACATCATCAACTAAAACTACTGTTTTATCATCTACATTAAAGTCTAGATATGTTCCCTTGACTACTGGTTCAACATTAACTTTTTCTAAGTCATCTCTATAAAGTGTTATATCAATATCTCCAGTGTCTACTTTTGTTCCTTCTATTTGTTCTATTCTTTTAGAGATTCTATTTGCAATTGGTACACCTCTAGTTTTTATTCCAACTAATACTAGGTTTTCTACACCTTTATTTCTTTCAATTATTTCATGACTTATCCTAGTAATTGCTCTTGCTATAGCCTTTTCATCCATTAATTGAGCTTTTTCTACCATATCATAACTATTGTCAAAAAAATATACTCTCTTTTATTTTGACAAATCTACTCCTCTCTCTTAAATTTTTACAACACCACTTTATTAAAATTTTCAATTTAAACAACAAAAAACTTCTCATCACAAGACAAGAAGCTTTTATATAAAAAAATATATAGTCTAATTCAGCAATTGTCTTACGATATCTCTGTATCGTTTAAAGATAATTTTTATACTCGATTAATTCAAATTATATATTTATATTTCAAATTTTTCAAGCTTTTTTAATCAAAATACTTTAATATAAAATATTTTAGCTAAACTTCACTAATTTTATCACTTGTATAAATCTAATTAGATGATTTATAATATCATACAAATTTTTATTTAATTTTTCTAAGAACTTCCTTAAAGTATTCTGGTAATTCTGAGTCAAATTCAATATATTCCTTAGTGGTAGGATGTATAAATCCCAATTTCTTAGCATGTAAAGTTTGTCCCTTTAGTTTAAATTTATTTTCTTTAGGTCCATATACACTATCACCTAAAAGTGGATGATTTATAGATAAAGCATGCACTCTTATTTGATGAGTTCTACCAGTTTCAAGTCTAGCTCTCATATGAGTAAATTTATCAAATCTTTCTACCACTTCAAAATGAGTTACTGCATTTCTTCCATCTTTTACTACAGCCATTTTTAATCTATCCTTAGGATTTCTTCCTATAGGTTTGTCTACAGTTATTTTATCTTCTTTAACTACACCATAACATATAAATTCATACTCCCTAGTTATAGAATGCTCTTTTAATTGTTCTGCTAAAAAATTATGTGCATAATTATTTTTAGCTACCATAAGAAGACCAGAAGTATCTTTGTCTATTCTATGAACTATGCCAGGTCTAATAACACCATTTATTGATGATAACTTGTCTTTACAATGATACAAAATTCCATTTACCAATGTATTTTCATAATTTCCAGGAGCAGGGTGAACAACCATATCCTGAGATTTATTAATTATTAAAATATCATCATCTTCATATACAATATTTATTGGTATATCTTGAGCTACAACCTCTAAAACTTTAGGTTCTGGTATTTCTATAATAATCTTATCTTCTTCTTTAACTAAATATTTTGCTTTTTCTACTTTATTATTAACTTTTATTTTACCATCTTTTATAATTTTTTGTATGTAGCTTCTTGACATATCTCCTAATTGTTCTGCTAGATAAACATCAAGTCTAACCTCTTCTTCCTCTTCAAGCACTAAAAACTCTCTTACATTCTCCATCAAATCACCTACTTTTACTTTCAAAAAATAAAACATATATACATAAAAATACAGTTCCTACAACTACAAATACATCTGCTACATTAAATACATACTCCCATATAATCCTAAAGTCAAAATAATCTACTACAAACCCTAATCTAACTCTATCAATCAGATTTCCTAATGCACCAGATATTATTAATATGATTCCCAACTTTCCAGATGTATGTACTTTTCTTGTATTGAGATAGTATAACCCAAACACTGTTGCAAGTAATGCAACTATTATAAATATCCATTGATTATTTTGTAATAGTCCAAATGCTGCACCTCTATTTTCAACGTAAGTTAGATGAAATACATTCTTTATTATTGGTATTGTAGATACATTAACCAAATTATTTAACACCCATAGTTTAGACAATTGGTCTAATCCTATAAGCAGAATTATTATTAACACATATAACAATGATTTTTCCCCCTATAAATTATTTAAAAATCAATTTTGATTTAAATTCACTATTACCATTATACAAAAAAAATACTATAAAGAGCAACTCTGTTAAAATTGAATTTTTTAGTGAAACTAATCAAAAATAATATTAACCTTTCTGTATTATAAACCGTTACACATTTAAAATTGTATTATTATATATAAAAGATTTAAAAGTACTCTATTATTCAATACTTTTTGTGTATTTTATAGCTTAAAGATTAATGATGCTTGTATTTCAAATTTACAAGCATCATTAATCTTTAAACAAATATCCTTTATTTTTGCACTTGTTTATTTTTATCTAAATGTTGTATAAGTTCAGATACTGTTACAAATTTATACCCTTTTTCTTTTAACTTGGGAATTACTACTTCCAAAGCCTGTATAGTCTGAGATTTATTGTTTCTCTTATTATTGTAATCATGTAAAAGTATTATATTTCCGTTTTGTACTTTTGTAAGAATAGTATTAATAATACTATCAACGCCAGGATTTGACCAGTCTCTAGGGTCCAAGTTTGACCAAAGAATTATATTCATACCTTTAGAAACTATAATATCACAAACACTTTTGCTCATGGCTCTATATGGAGGTCTAAATATTTTTGGCTCTACTCCAATTACACTCTTTACAGCATTTTGTGTATCTGTTATTTCTTTTTCTACTTTATTATAACTATTTTTTTCAACATTTATATGTGTAAATGTATGATTTCCTATCTCATGACCTTCTTCATACTGTCTTTTTAGCAATTCTTTGTTATATTCAACTTTTTCTCCAACTACAAAAAAAGTTGCCTTTACATCATTTTTCTTTAATATATCAAGTACTTGTGGTGTAAAGTCCTCATCTGGTCCATCATCAAAAGTTAATGCTAGAATTTTTTCGTCATCATTTCCTTTCTTGATTATTACATCTTCATAATCGTCCTTTATATTGTCATTTAAACTATAGGCTTCTTTTGAGATATTTTGATTATGTGTATTTTGATTATATGTATATACACCTACTATTGATAATGCGAATATACATATACCCCACATTGCTTTTTTCATGTCATTACCTCTTTTCTTAATTCATTCTAACAATATATTATGTCAATTTTTTAATCTCTTAATGTTCCATTTTTGTTTAAATCAGTTAAATTTGTTAAATCTGTTGAATAAAAATTAGAATCCTCCACATCAGGAGTTTCACTTGCATGTCCTAATAAATCCTCTTCTTTTTTTGCACACTCATTACATAAATTTGTATCAGGTAGTATATCCAATCTTTCTAAATCTATTTGATTATGACATAAATCACAAAGTCCATATGTTCCATTTTCTATTTTAGATAATGCCAAATCTATTTGATATAATCTGCCTTCTTCATGATTTATTAAACTATTTTGCATATTTTGCATATATAAATCTGTTCCCATATCTCCTATATGATTATCATAACTAGATAACTCTCCTGATGAATACTTTTCACTGGTATGTTTAGTTGTATCTCCAAATAAAGTATTGTCTTTCATATCTCCCACTAAATTAGTCAAATTTTCTCTTTCTTTCAATAATTTATCTTTGTATTTGTTAGTATCCATTTTCAACACCTCTAATTTTAATATTTATATTGTAAAAATAGTATGTGGAAAACTAAATTAAAAATACAATAAAAAGTAAGATTTGATTTTTTCAAAAAAAATTTGTAGGCAAATTTTAAATTCACCTACAAATTTTTAAAACATAATTTAAATGTTATATTTTTTATTTTTTGTAATAATTGTATTAACTTGCTAATTTATGAGTATTTTGTTCTTTTATATCTTTAGCTTTTTTAAAGAATAAAATACCAAGAATTATTGCAACAGCAATACCTATTCCATTAGATATATTTACTGGTAGTCTAAAACCTTCTTTTGCTTGCATTATATAACTAAATGTCACTACAGTCATAAAAAGTGCTGGCAATGTAGTTATGTAGTGATTTTTATTTGCTTTAACCAAATATGCAGAACCAGTCCACAACATTATCATAGCAAGTGTTTGATTTGCCCAAGAGAAGTATCTCCAGATTATATTAAAATCTATAAACGTAAGAGCAACACCTACTGCAAACAATGGTAAAGCTATTAAAAATCTATTTTTAACTGCATCTTGATTGTAGTTCATTGCATCAGCTATTGTTAATCTGGCACTCCTAAATGCTGTATCACCTGAAGTTATAGGACATGCTACAACACCAAGTATAGCCAAAGCTCCTCCAATAGGTCCCATTAATCCAACAGACACTGTATTTACAACAGTAGCTGCTCCACCATCATTAAATATTACATTAAGTTGAGGTATACCATGGAAGTATGACATAGCTGCTGCTGCCCAAACTAAAGCTATTATTCCTTCTGCAACCATTGAACCATAAAATACTGGTCTTGCTTCACTCTCTCTTTCAACACATCTTGCCATAAGTGGTGATTGTGTTGCATGAAAACCTGATATTGCCCCGCATGCTATTGTTATAAATAAATATGGGAATAGAGGTGTTCCATTTGGATTCATATTTTGTAAATTTATATTTGGTATGTTATATCCCTTTATTATTAATCCTCCTGCTACACCTACTGCCATAATTAATAAAGCAGCTCCAAATAAAGGATATATTTTTCCAATTAACTTATCTATTGGTAAAACAGTAGCCATTATATAATAAAGAATTATTACTCCAACCCATATTTGTGTATTTACTCCTGTTAATGTTTTTAGTAATCCTGCTGGACCTGTTACAAAAACAACTCCAACCAATACCAAAAGAATAACACTAAATATTCTCATTGCTATTTTTGCACTATTACCTAAGTAAAGACCTACTAATTCTGACGCAGATGTACCTTTATTCTTCATTGATAAATATCCAGAAGCAAAGTCATGTACACCACCTGCAAAAATTGTCCCAAATACTATCCATAAAAATGCTGATGGCCCAAATAATGCACCTTGTATAGCACCAAATATAGGACCTAAACCTGCGATATTTAAGAATTGAATTAAGAAAATTCGTTTCCATTTCATTGGAACATAATCTACACCATCTCTACAAGCTATAGCTGGCGTTTGATTTTTATCATTAATTCCAAAAACCTTTTCTACAAAGGTGCCATAAATAAAATAACCTACTATAAGTACCACTATTGAACCTAAAAAACTTACCATAAATTCATCCCCTTAGTTTTTTTATAATTGCTTTATAAATTTTTATAAGTTTAAGAAAACTATTTCCAGTTCAAATAGTAATACTTTTTTGTACTAATATAAATGTTAATCACATTAAGTGCATATTTAAGTACATGAAATGACTTTATATATGCATTAATAGCCTGAATTCTTTTATTTTACTTCTACTTACAGTTACTTCATAATCACTATCTTTTAACTTCAATATGTATGTATTATTAAACCATGGGATAATTTCTTTTACTTTAGTTAAATTTACTATGTAAGACCTATGTGTTCTAAAAAAAGTTTTATCATTTATTATATTTTCTACTTCTGATATGCCCTCTTTCAGTATAAAAGTTTCCTTTTCAGTATATATAAATGTCTGTCTTTCATTAGCCTCACAGTAATATATATCATCAATATCTATTACAACCAATTTATCACCTTTCCAAAGGCTAATTTTATGTGTTATTTCCTCTATATTTTGATTTATTGTACCTTTTTTATCACTAGATACATAATTATTATCACTAGATATTTCACTACTATTTGTTTCACTTTTCTCTAACTTATCCAACATTGATGTAATTCTATCCTCAGAATAAGGCTTAAGTACATAGTCAAATACACCTAATGAAAAAGCATCTACTGCATAATTTTCATATGCCGTTATAAAAACTATTTTGGGTCTTGATTTAAATTGGTTTAATGTTTTTGCAAGTAACATTCCATCAAGATGAGGTATATTTATGTCCAAAAAAATTACATCTATTTTATTTTCTTGAATAAAATCTAGTACCTCTATACCATTAGTAAATTCACTTACTACCTCAATCTTGCTTTTATTTTCAATAAAATATCTTAATTCCTTTCTTGCTGGAAACTCATCCTCAACTATTATCGCTTTCATCTTCCTACTCCTTTACATAAAACATAATTAAAGTTCCTTTATCAGTTCTTCTCATATTAAGACCACTTCCATACATTAGCTTAAGTCTTAAATGAACATTATAAAGGCCAATCTTATTTTCTGGCATATTATCTTGATATACATTATTTATGACTTCTTCACTTATACCTATACCATTATCCTCAATCGATATTCTCACAGTATTTTCTAATGAATGTTGTAACTTTTTTATAGATATTTTTACTACACCAGCTCTTCCACTTTCCAAAATCCCATGTATTATTGCATTCTCTACTATTGGCTGTATAATTAAGCTTGGAATTTTTATATTTACATCATCTATATCATAAATTATAGTCAATAAATCTCCAAATCTAGCCTTTTCTATTTCTACAAAAGATTTAACTTGCTCAATCTCTTTATTTATGTCTATCAAGTTATCACTATATTCAAGATTATATCTCAAGTAAGTTGATAAATTTATTATGAGTTCTCTAGCTTTATCTGGATTAAATCGTATAAAGGATGCTATCGTATTTAAAGAATTAAATAAAAAATGTGGATTAATTTGCCTTTGAAGTGCTTTTATTTCTGCTTTATTTCTTGCTTCTATATCCTTTTTATCTTTTTCAATTCCCTCAACTATAGATATAACAAACCCTATACCAATTTGTCCGACAATTAAAGGTAAATATATCACATTAATTATTTTAATTGCCAGAGAATGAGGCTGTGATATTAAATATATAAGTAATATAGTAAAACTTTCAGAAATCATACCTACTAGTATTCCATATATCACTCGATGCTTTTTTGGTATCTTCTTATATAAAAACCCTGATAACACACCTGCTAGTATGCTTGATAAAAGGCAGGGCATGGATGTTATACCTCCAATATCCACAAAATACCTATGTATACCTGACAGCAACCCTGCTGTAATACCTACAATTGGTCCAAATAAAACGCCTCCTGATACTATAGATATTATTCGAGTATTTACTATTGACCCCATATAATTTATACCATTGTAAGTACCAAATATAGCTAGAAAAGTAAAAACTAAAGATATACAAATCAAATCATTCAAGCTATATTCTTCTTTTTGAAATATTTGTTTAAATGTTTTTAGCTTTGTTATTAGAAGAAATAATACTACAATAAGGCTTGTTTTCTCTACTAATGCTATTAAAATTGATGTTTTCATGTTTTTCCCTCTTATTTTCCCTGTTAAAAATAATTTTTACATATGTTATTGGTATTATTTTTATGGTTTATTAAATACATAAAAAATAATTGCCTTAATTATTGTATCATATCAGTTAAACATAAAATCAAACTCATTTAATTATATATATAAATTTTTTAAAACGTTTTTTTGATATATTATTGACAATTTTCTTTATAAGAGTTAAAATTAATTCATAAATTACATATTGAGTATAAAGTATAATGGATGTATGTTCAAGGTTAGTTCAGAAGGCTCTGGTTTTCTGATTTTTTTATGCTCAGTAGTGATATGCAAAAAAGAACAAAGTTAACGTCAGTTAACTTTTACCTTTATTCTACTTTCCCCAAAGTAAGAATAATCTAACCCCTTTGAGATGAGCAAAAGCTCATCTTTTTTTATTACAAAACTAAAGAGGATATTATCTTAATAATATCCTCTCTATTTCCTATAATATACTTTTTTAATAACTTTAAAATTTGTTTACTAAAGAATATATATAATATAATTAATATCTTCTCTCTATAAATCCAACTTTTTTATAAACTTTTCTAAGAGTTTTTCTAGCTTGTTTTTCAGCCTTTTCAGCTCCCATAGTATATATTTTTTCTAAATAATCTTTATTATTAAGAAGGTCAACGTATTTTTCTCTTATCGGTCTTAAAGCTTCTGATACTACTTCAGCTACATCTTCTTTAAATACTCCATAACCTTTACCTTCATACATATTTACAATTTCTTCTACACTTTTTTTGCTTAAATTAGAATATATATCAAGTAAGTTTTTAATACCAGGTTGTTCGTCAGTGTACTTTACAACACCTAAAGAATCAGTAACACTTCTCTTAATCTTTCTCTTTATAGTATCTGAATCATCTGCTAATAATATAAATGCATTTTCATTTGAATCAGACTTACTCATTTTCTTAGTTGGCTCCTGCAAACTCATTACTCTTGCTCCACCTTTTGGATAGTATCCTTCTGGAACTACAAATGTAGGTGAAAATCTATTGTTAAATCTATTTGCTAAATCACGAGATAATTCTAAATGCTGTTTTTGGTCATCTCCAACTGGAACCAAATCAGCTTGATATAATAGTATATCAGCAGCCATAAGAACTGGATACGTAAATAATCCTGCATTTAGATTTGCTTCACTCTTTTGTGATTTATCTTTAAATTGAGTCATTCTACTTAATTCACCCATATAAGTCATTGTATTTAATATCCACATAAGTTCAACATGTTCTTTAACATGTGATTGTATAAATATAGTATTTTTTTCTGGGTCTAATCCACAAGCTAGATATTGAGCAAGTAATTCTATAGTATTAGCTCTCAAAACTTTAGGGTCTTGAGGTACTGTTATTGCATGTAAATCAACAATACTATAATAACAATTATAATTTTCTTGAAGTTCAGTCCAGTTTTTTATAGCTCCTAAATAGTTTCCTAGAGTCATCTTACCTGATGGTTGTGCACCACTAAATATAACCTTTTTTTCACTCATATGATTTGTACCTCCTTATATATTTATATTGATTTTAACATGCTTAATACGATATCTTTAGAATTGTTGGCTGCCTCATGTACAAATACTTCATATGCAACACCAGCACTTCCATCTGCTTTATCAGACATCGCTCTTATTATGACAAATGGAACATTATTTAAGTAACATACATGAGCTATAGCTCCACCTTCCATCTCTCCACAATACCCGCCAAAATCATTTACTAATTCTTCTTTTAATTCTTTAGAGTTTATAAATATATCTCCTGTTACTACTCTTCCTTTTAATACTTTATGAGTTTTTGTTTCTTCTACAGAAGATTTATAAGCAGCTTCTACAAGTCTTTCATCTGCTTTAAATACAGATGTTTCCATTCTTGGTATAACACCTTTAGGGTCTCCAAATGCAGTAGTATCTATATCGTATTGTATCGCATCAGTTGAAATTACTATATCATTGACATCAAGATTTTCATTTAAAGCCCCTGCAACACCTGTATTGACAATAGCATCAACTTTAAATTCACTTATTAATATTTGTGCACAAAGAGCAGAGTTAACTTTTCCTATACCACATTTTACTAATACAACATTTTTTCCTTCTAGAGTTCCTTTATGAAATTCTAAGCTAGCTTTTTTTACAATTTCTTTAATATCCATTAAATTTACTAAGATACTTACCTCTTCATCCATTGCACCTATAATTCCTATTACGTTCATTTTGCCTCCTAAATTTTCTATATTAAAAAATCCGTCCTAAATCAATAGGACGGATATATTTTCCGTGGTACCACCTAAATTTATATATACTCAAAGCTGAATATATATATCTTAATATATGCTATAACGTGCACACACGATATCAGATAATCTACAGTCTTAAACTGCATTTCACCTTACTCCTCAAAGACCCATTCAATAAACACTTTTTATTAAGCTCTCAGCACCCTTAATTCTCTGTGTAAAAGTCTATTTATTTACTCTTTCTTATCTCAGGATTTAATTTATTAATTTCTTTATTTTATAATATTCCTTATGATATAAATTGTCAACTATATATATAATAATATCCAAAATATATATTTAAAATACATTTTTATTTAGCTGATCTCTTTTCATATCTATTCCATAACCATAGACCAGATAAAATAACTAGAAGACCTCCACCAATCATTTCTATTTCATATATGATATTTTCAGCAAATGTAGGCATAACTGGTGCTGCTGATAACAATATACCAACTACAGTTACAGTTAAAACCATTTTAGCTAAACCTATACAAGTACTTGTTGATTTTGCCATAGTATATGGTCTAATTTCATCTGGTCTCTCTTTTCTTAGTTTAATATAAGAAGCATATAACAACACATATGGGAATAATGCAGTTAATGCTGTCATAGTTACAAGAACATTGTATATAGCATCAACAGAAGGCATTAATGTAGTAACCAATAATATTATAGTAACTATTATTGCTTGGAGTATAACTGCTTTAGAAGGTATCTTATGTTTATTTACTTCTACCAAACTATCTGGAAATACTCCTTTTTTAACACTACCAAATAACATTTTTATTGGTGATGCTATATAAAGAACTATTGCTCCTAATATTGAAAAAGCTATACCAAAAGCTATCAATTGAACTAACCAAGAACCTATTCCTAAAGATTCACAAACAGCTGCAAGTGCATCTAACACACCTTTAGAAGCAGTAATTTGGTCTGGTGGTATTATCATTGTTATTGCAATAGAACCTAATACATATAATGAAGCAACTATTCCAGCTGATATTAATATAGCTTTAGGGAAGTTCTTTTCAGGCTTATCTATTTCTGTTATAAAGTTAGCTGCAGTTTCTGCTCCTGCTAAACCAAACATTATAGCTGATATAGCAACAAATGCATCCATATTAAGTTTTGGAGTCATTGAAGCTATTGTATATGTTGAAGCTATATCATGTTTTTTCAATACTAATACTGCTAAAAATGAAAATATTATAAGTATAGCACTTGGTATTGTTGAACCTAATGCGCCTGTATTAGTGAATATTTTTGTAAAACTAATTCCTTTAGTTGCTATAATAGATAATACCCAGAATATTACTAAAGATAATATAAGTACAAATATCTTATTATCTGCAAGTGCTGGATTTCCTATTGTATAAGAAACATTTACTGCTAAAAAAGTTAGGAATGAAGAATACCAAAATATTTTAGCTGTCCAGTTTAACCAAGAAACTAAAAATCCATATTTTTCTCCAAAGGCTTCCTTAACCCAATCATATAAACCTCCATCACCTTTTTGGTATGTAGAAGCTAATTCAGCACAAATTAAAGCTCCTGGTACGAAATATATAAATGAGAATAATAACCACATAGGTATTGCACCTAATCCTAAACCGAAGCTTGACGCTGTCGACTTAGCTATCCATCTTATACCATATAAAGCTGATACATTCATAAATACCAAACTCCATAGGCCTATTTTTTTCTTTTCCATCCTATTATAATTTCCCCTCTCTTTATTAATTAAAAATTGATTTCATAACTGTTAAAATAAGTTCAGCCTATAAAATACTTCAATTTAACCTATAAAATACTTTAAATAGAAATATTTATACTTCAAATTTAGATATTTTGAAATCAAAATTTACTAAAAGTGATAAATTTTGAAAGTTCCATCACTTTCTCTTTAATGATACTAAATTTTTAAAATTGTTTCAATATTATTTTAATATAAAAATTTTTTTATTAATTTTCATAATTATATAACCATCTCAAATATATATTTTTACTTGTTCAAGTTATTATTTTTATAAAATTTTCATAATATAAACTTATTTTACTTTTCTTTTAATGTAAAATGAGGAATTAAATTTAATATAAAAGATATATGTTAAAATTTTTTTATATTTCTAGAAGAAAAGTATACTAATTTTTGTTTAATAGTGCTAAAATTGATTTGTATCGAATTTTGATTAGGAGGAAATTATTATGAAGACTCAAAGATTAAATGCTGTACTTGAACAAATGAAAAAAGATGATATTTCTCAAATGTTGGTAAGTGATCCTACTTCAATATTTTATTTAACAGGATTACTAATCCACCCAGGTGAAAGACTACTAGCTTTATACCTAAATTTAAATGGTAATAATAAATTATTTATAAATGAATTATTCCCAGTTGCAGAAGATTTAGGTGTTGAAATGGTTTGGTTTAATGATACTCAAAATCCAATAGAAATAGTAACTGAACATGTAGACAAAAATGCTACTATGGGTGTTGACAAAAACTGGCCAGCTAGATTCTTATTAAGCTTAATAGAATCAGGTGGAGGAAGCAAATTTGTAAACTCATCTTATATAATAGATACTTTAAGAATGTGTAAAGATGAAGAAGAAAAAGAATTAATGAGAATAGCTTCAAGATTAAATGACAAAGGTATGGAACAACTTAAAGCTACTGTTTCTGGTGAACTTACAGAAAAACAACTTGTTGGTAAATTATCTAAAATATATGAAGACTTAGGTGCTGATGGATTTTCATTTGACCCTATCATAGGATTTGGTCCTAATGGAGCTAATCCACATGGAGAACCAGGAAATGCTCTTGTAAAACCAGGTGATGCAATAATATTAGATATAGGTTGCATAAAAGATAACTATTGTGCTGATATGACAAGAACTGTATTCTATAAAGAAATACCTGAAAAAGGTAGAGAAATATTTGAAATAGTTCTTGAAGCCAATAAGAGAGCTGAAGCTATTGTAAAACCAGGAGTTAGATTCTGTGATATAGATGCAGCTGCTCGTGATTACATAACTGAAAAAGGATATGGACAATACTTCACTCATAGAACAGGTCACTCTATAGGACTTGAAGTTCATGATAAGGGAGATGTATCTTCTATAAATACAGATACTGTACAACCAGGAATGATATTCTCTATAGAACCAGGTATATATTTACCAGGAGAGTTTGGAGTTAGAATAGAAGATTTAGTACTAGTTACTGAAGATGGTTGCGAAATACTAAACAAATATGACAAAGAAATATGTGTAGTTGGTTAATTATAAGATTAACTTAGTAACATCAAAATAAGCTGTATAAAAATGACTTTATTCATTTTTATACAGCTTTAACTTTTTAATTTATTATTTATATTGCAGTTATCAAAATTGCACCTTTTGAAGTATATGTTCCCATTACTGAACCAACTTCACAGATTACAACATCTTTATATTTAACATCCTTTTCCATAGCTTCTCTTACTTTTTGAGCCTTTTCAGGGCAGTTAGCATGTCCTATAAATAAAACCTTATCTTCTTTATCTATAATTTTTGATTCTACTAACTGAATCAGTTTTTTCAAGCTATTCCCTTCACCTCTTGCCTTATCTATTGGAGTTACAATCCCATCTGCAACTTGTATTATAGCCTTAAAATTTAATGTATTTATAATTTTTCCTGCTATTGGATTTATTCTCCCTCCTTTGATAGCGTTTTCTAGCGTCTCCAGAGTTCCATAAAATGGTGGATTGTCTTTATATCTATCTATTATTGAAACAATTTCTTCAAGTTCTTTTCCTTCTTTTATTAATATTGCCGCTTTTAATATTAATTGTCCTATGCCAATTGACCCACTAAGTGAATCTATAATTTCGATTTTTTTATTATTTCCTTCTTTTTCGAACATATCTTTTGCCAAAAGTGCACTATTATAAGTTCCAGATAATCCTGAACTTATATTAATTACTAATATACTTTCCTCTTCACATTGATATGCCTCTAAAAACTTATCTGGTGAAGGACATGATGTTTTTGGCAATAATTTACTTTCATCCATTTTTCTGTAGAAAGTTTCATTATCTATTTCCTTCCCAGATATATAGCTCTCTTCTCCAAAAGATACATTTAAACCAATAACTTCAATATTGTATTTCTCTATTATATGATTAGGTAAGTCACATGCACTGTCTACTATCAATTTTATTTTATCCATATTAACCTCACTATAATATATTGTTTTTGTTTATTCAGTCGGTCGTACGACCGATTTAATTATTATTTTATATTTTGAATTAAAAAAAGTCAATAGATATAGATTCTTGCTTTATTGACAATAATTTTCTATAAGCTTATAATGTTATTAATTTGTTATAAATATACATAGAAAGGTAGGTTTTATGAAAACAAATAATATGAAACAGGCTATTTTATTATCTGCTACTAATTTAATAGCAAAAAATGGAGTTCAAAATACTAGTCTTGCTGATATTGCAAAAGATGTGAATATAAGTAAGGGTACATTGTATTATCACTACTCATCTAAAAATGATATTATATATGACATTGCTGATACTCATTTAGAAGTTATAACTAGTGCTATATTAAACTGTGTAAAAAATGTCAAATCCAAAAATTCTCAAATAGAAATGGTCAACTTAATACTAGAAAAAATATCTACTATAGAAAGTCGTGGTAGAGTACATATGTATCTTATTTGTGAGGCTATTACTTCAAATGATGATTTGAAAGAAAGAATGAGATTAAAATATATTGAATGGCGAACTACCCTTAAATCTGAAATTATTGAATCTCTTGAAAAATATAGTGGTGATGAAAATGAACAGGATGCTGAATCTTTTTCTTTTTTACTTATGTCTATAGTTGATGGTTTGGTTGTCCAAAGCTTGTTAAAAACAGAAAAAATGCCTTATGAAAATATCGCTTCTTTTTTAGTTAATCATTGGATTTAAACTCAATATTTTAATAATTAATAAAAGTGAACCATTAAAGTTTTTTACTTTAAACAGTTCACTTTTTTATTTTCTATGAATAATTTTTATTTAAACCTTCATGGAATCACAAAATAAAAATCATTTTATTAATTTAAAATATTTCTATTTATGTTGATGTGTATGCCCATCTAAATGTTCATGCCCATGTGTATGTGTGTGTTCATGCCCATGCTCATGAGTCCCTGAAAATCCATCATCATGATTATGGTCATGCCCTACACCGTTTACGTGCTCATGTTCATGCCCATGACTGTGAGAATGTTCATGTGAATGTTGATTGCTATCTCCTCCACAACAGCCTTCTCCTCCAGTTCCACAGCATCCATTTGCATGTGGATTATGATGATTTCTTACTACAAATCTCTCTCTTAACATATTATTATACCTCCTAGTATATTATTGAGCACTTCATGTGCCCCATTAGTTACAGTATACATCTAACTAGGTACAATAACAAGATATATGGTATTTTTTAACACTTCTATCTTATAGAAATTTATCTTTAAAACCTCCACCTTTTACTTCTTCTACATTGTTTACAGAAATAAAAGCTTCACTATCCATATCATAAATTAAATCCTTAAATTTACCTACTTCATTTGCAGATATGATACAGTAAATCATTTTTTTCTTATTCTGCGTATACGCTCCTTCTGCTTCTAAAAAAGTTACGCCTCTACCCATCTTATTCATTATTACTTTTGATATTTCTTCATATCTATTTGATATTAAGAGTATAGATTTTTTTCTATCGAAGCAATCTTTTGCTATATCCATTGTAAAAGAAATTATATACATAGTAATTAGAGTGTACATTACCAATTTTGCTCCAAATAAAAATGCTCCTGCACATACTACAAAAAAATTAATAAATAAAAATGTATTTTTCATTGGTATATCATACTTTCTTTTCATTATAGCTGCTATTATATCAAGCCCTCCAGCAGTAGCTCTTGCTTTAAATGTTAACCCCATACCTATACCAGTTAAAACACCACCATAAATACACTGCAGCATAGTATCATTTATAGGAAAATATTTAGCAATATCTTGTGTTACCCCAAGTGCAACAGAAAATAGCAACATATTGACAAAACTTATTAACAAAAATTTATTATCAAAATACTTTTTAGCTATAATAAATATCGGTATGTTCATCAAAAAACTAGATAATCCCTGATTTATACCAAATAACTTATATAATATAACACAAATTCCAGCTACTCCTCCACTTAACAACTTGGCTGGTGCTAGATATAAATTTATTCCTATGGTTGATAAAATCATTCCCAATATAATAAGACCATATTGCAAAAATATGTTATTATCAATACTTAGTTTTTTGCTTTCACCATACATCAAAACGCACCCCTTTGCATAATAAATAAACTACCCTGCATAATGCACAATAAATTCAAAAATAAATTTACCAGAAGTAGCTAACTCTAAAATATTATTCATCCTCACTTAAACGTTTATTCACTAACATTTTATCATATGCTATAAATAATTTATATGATTTATATAAATTTATTTATTGTAAATTTTGGAATATTAAAACATTTAATTATTAGTCTACTAAAGCAATTAATTAAATAAAGAAATAAACTATCTTTTTAAAAAAAGCCCTATAGAAATTTACAAATAAATTTCTATAGGGCTCTTAATTAACAACTTATTATTTTTTATTTTCTTGTAACTTTTATACCTGTCATATGGTCATTTAAGTTTTGTTCTTCTAAAGATTTATCATCCACTCTATTTATTTCTAAAGCTAAAGTCTCAGACTTGATGTATTCATTAAAATGCTCAACAGCCTTAGCAATTTCATCATCACCACAGTAATCTATTACTATGTTGTCTAATACTTCAAAATTGCTAGATTTTCTCAATTGTTGTACTTTAGATATAAATTCTCTAGCATATCCTTCATCAATTAACTCATCAGTTAATTTAGTATCTAATATAACGAAAAGATTATTTTCAACAGATACATTAAATCCTTCTTTAGCAGTTATACCTATTAATACTAAATCTTTATTAAACTCAAAAGCTTCACCATTTAAGTCAACTGTTAAAGTTTCACCATTTTCAAGTTTATTAGCAGTTTCATGTGCATTTAATTTATTTAATGCTCCTACAAATAAGTTCATCTTAGCACCTAATACTGGTCCTGCTTCTTTAAAGTTTGGTTTTAAGCTAAAGTTCATATATTCATCCAAATCTTTAGCAAATACTACTTCTTTAACATTAAGTTCTTCTTTTATTAAGTCAACTACATCACTTATTGTATCTTCAAACTTACCATCTACTAATACTTTTTGCAATGGTTGACGAACTTTTATTCTCTCAACTTCTCTTGAAGCTCTACCTAAAGTAACTAGATTCTTAGCTAAATCCATTTTTTCTTCTAATTTAGTATCAACTAGACTCTCATTAAACTTAGGATATTCTGCTAAATGAACAGATACTTCTCCAGTTAGATTTCTATACATTTCTTCTGACATATATGGAGCAAATGGTGCTATAGCTCTGCAAAGTCCATGTAATAATTCATAAGTTGTATTGTATACAGCTTTTTTATCTTCTGTTAATTCAGTTGCCCAGAATCTTCTTCTTGAACGTCTTATATACCAGTTAGATAAATCATCATTTATGAAATCTTGTATCATTCTTAAAGTTTTATTTAATTCAAATATCTCTAAGTTTTCTTCTACATCTTTCATTAAATTATTGAATTTAGATAGTATCCATCTGTCAAGTTCTGGTCTATCTTTGTATTCTACAAAGAATTCAGTTGGATTTATATCATCTGTATTTGCATATAAAGTAAAGAAGTTATATACATTCTTCATAGTACCTATAAATTTACTTTGGATTTCTTTTAATCCATCCATATCAAATTTAGTTGGAGTCCATGGTGGAGAAACATATAGTAAATACCATCTTAGTGCATCTGCTCCGTATTGGTCAAACAACTGCATAGGATTTACTGTATTTCCTCTTGATTTACTCATTTTCTTTCCATCTTTATCGAGTACAAGGTCTGGAACTAAGACACTCTTATATGGTGCTTTTCCTAATACAAATGTTGATACTGCAAGTAATGAGTAGAACCAACCTCTAGTTTGGTCTATACCTTCTGATATATAATCAGCTGGGAATAGTTTATCAAAGTTTTCTTTGTTTTCAAATGGATAGTGGTGTTGTGCAAATGGCATAGCTCCACTATCAAACCAGCAGTCTATAACTTCTGTTACTCTTGTCATTGGTTTTCCACATTTTTCACACTTTAAGTGTATATCATCTACATATGGTCTGTGAAGTTCTACAGTTTCTGGGTTTACATCTTCTACAGCTTTTTCAGCTAATTCTGCTCTTGAACCAACTGAATCTGTATGGCCACATTCACATCTCCATATAGGAAGTGGAGTTCCCCAATATCTAGTTCTTGATATTGCCCAGTCATTTAGATTTTCTAACCAGTTTCCAAATCTCTTTTCACCTACAAAGCTTGGGAACCATTTTACACCATTATTATTTTCTATTAATTTATCTTTAAGCTTAGTCATTTCTATATACCAGCTTGGTTTTGCATAGTACACAAGTGGAGTTTGGCATCTCCAACAATGTGGATAATTATGAACTACTTTTTCCTTACTATATAGTTTATTTTCAGAAGCTAGCCATTTTATTATTTCAACATCTAGCCCATCTTCCATTACAAATCTACCTTCCCAAGGAGTAGCTGTAAATTTACCAGTTTCATCTACTGGCTGTACAACTGGTAAATCGTATCTTTTACCTGTATTATAGTCATCTTCACCAAATGCTGGTGCTGTATGAACTATTCCAGTACCATCTTCAGTAGTTACATAATCTCCTACTGTAATGAAAAATGCTTTTTTATCAACTTCTACAAAAGGCATTAACTGTTCATATTCTAATCCTTCTAAATCTTTACCTTTCATTTCTTCTAAAACTTCATAGTCTTCACCTAATACTTTATTAGCTAAAGGTTTAGATACATAATATACCTCATCACCTTTTTTAACTTTTAAGTAATCAACATCAGCATTTACTGTTAATGAAACATTTGATGGTAAAGTCCATGGAGTAGTCGTCCATGCTAAGAAGTATTCATTAGCATCTTTTTTCTTAAATTTAGCTACAACTGTATTTGTCTTTACTTCTTTATATCCTTGTGCAACCTCATGACTAGCAAGACCAGTTCCACATCTTGGGCAATAAGGAAGTATTTTATGCCCTTCATAGATATATCCTTCTTTATTGAATTTATTAAGTATCCACCATACAGATTCTATATAGTTATTATCTAAAGTTATATATGGATTATCTAAGTCAACTTCATAAGCCATTCTCTCAGTCATTATTCTCCATTGTTTTTCAAATGAGAAAACTGACTCTCTACATTTTTGGTTAAATTCAGCTATTCCATATTCTTCTATTTGTTGCTTGCTAGTAAGACCTAATTCTTTTTCTACTTGTATTTCAACTGGTAATCCGTGTGTATCCCAACCAGCTTTTCTCTTTACTTGATAACCAGACATTGTCTTATATCTACAAACAGAATCTTTAAGTGTTCTAGATAAAACATGATGTACTCCAGGATTTCCATTAGCTGTTGGAGGTCCTTCATAAAATACAAAACTTGGGTCGCCTTTACCTTTTTCTAGAGTTTTTTCAAGTATATCTATGTCTTTCCAATAGTCAAAAACTTGTGCTTCTGCTTGTTTTACAGAACTGTCCACCAATGGCTTAAATTTTGCCATATAAATCACCCTTTCTTACAGTTATTATAATTCCAAAGTTTTTATTCTTTTACATAAATTTGAATAATAAAAAACCCGTCCCCTTTAAACAAAGGGACGAGTTATCAATCGCGTTACCACCCTAATTCTATATGTGAACTTAACAATACTCACATATAACACTCTAATAGTATAACGGCACTAACCGGCACAGCTTAATAAAGTTTAATCGTTCAGCCTGCAGCTCAAGAGTGATTCTCATCTTTATAAATTCCTTGGTTCTCAGCATACCCAATTCTCTGTAAAATTATCTAAAGATAATTGTCTCTATCAACGCTTTTAAAAATTTTTCTGTGTTTATATGAAATTCTATAACAAATAATTTGAATAGTCAATATATTTTTGAAAAATATAATAATTTATATTTTTCTTGTATTTTTATCCTATTTTTAGTTTTTGTTATAGTATTCTCAAACTTATACAATAATTCTACCTAAAATCCAGTAAAATTATTGTTTATTCTAAAGTTGTAGCAGCTTCATCATTACTATAATTATACACTGATGTACCTTCAAATGCATTTACACATTTTTCATCTACATCATAAAAAATCTCATCGACACTTCTTATTTCATCTTCTAACAATGATTTAAATTTATTTCTAAATATCTTAAATTCTTTAACTAAAGCATCGTACTCTTTTCTTATCTCTATAACACGATTATTAGCTTGTTCTATAATTTGTCTAGCTTTTAAATCTGCTTCTTCAACGATTATCTTAGCTTTTTTATTTGCTGCACTACAAGTGTCTTCTGCTGCACTTTGAGCAGTTATTAAAGTAGCTTTTAGTGTTTCTTCAATATTTTCATATTTGTTTACTTGGTCTTGATATAATCCTAATTTTTCTTTAAGAGCTGTATTTTCTCTACACAGAGATTCATAATCTTCTTTGATGATATCTAAAAACTCATCAACTTCTTCATCTCTATAACCTCTTAAACCTTTTTTAAACTCTTTATTTTCTATCTCAATTGGAGTTAGCATTACATTTCCTCCCAGCTATAATTTTAATTAGTCCTTATACAATTAATTTTGCTTGAACTTTTATTCTTCCTTTTTTAGTAATATCTCCTATTTGTGTTACTTTAGCTCTTCCTTTACCTCTAATAGAAATTAAATCATCATTTTTAATTATTTTAGAAGTTGAAGTTATCTTTTCATAATTGACATGGACTTTTTCTCCATTTATGTATTTTGCACTATCTTGCCTAGATATATTGTAAAGACTACTTATGATACAATCTAACCTATCTGAAGATACTGTAAATGATACTTCCTTATATTTTGAAGAACTATTAACAATATTTTCTCTGGAAATTTCCTTTACAATTACATTATTTCTTGAAACTTTCTCTAAATTTATGATTATAAAATCACAAATATCACTACTTACAACTACTTGACAAAAACTATCATGTATAATTATATCTCCAATTTTTTCTCTTTTTATACCTAGATTCAAAATTGCTCCTAAATAATCTTTATGAGATATACTTTTAAATTTAAAATTTCCTTCTATCTGTAAAAATCTAAGAGTATCTTCTATATCCTCATATTCCATGTAAAATGGATAAATAAATACAGTGCTTCTTTCAGCTTGTTCGTAACCTCCATCCACACTGTATTTTATTTCATTAGTAGAATTTAATATATCTACAACATTTCTCACTTCATATGGATTAAGAAACTCAGTAGACTTAACATCATAGTTTTTTATACAACTATTAGCCTTGTCTATTACTTTAAACATTTTATTTTTCAAGTCTATATCCTTTATGTGATTTGTCAATTTCAATTTGTCCATGTTATCACCTTAGAATATAACCAATACTAATTGTCTTAGGAACATCAATAATACTATTGCAATTAAAGGAGAAAAATCTATCGGCCCATTTGTGTATTTGTACATTATAGACCTTATTGGACCTTCTATTGGCTCTGTAAGATTTTCTAAAATCTCAAAAATTTTGCTTTGTCTTCCATTTGGAAACCAAGTCATCAAGCTTTTTATAACTATCATCCATGCTATTATGTCTAAAAGATAATACAGTGCAATTCTTATTGTTCCCATACATTAACCGCCTTTTTACTATTTATTTTGCCAAGGGAAGAATGCTTTGCTTTCTAATTCTTTTTTCATATTTGCATCTATATCTACATTATTAGGAGCTAGTATAAATATTGACTTAGAAACCTTTTGTATACTTCCATCTAAAACATAAACCGCTCCATTCATAAAATTAAATATAGATTTACGAACTTCAGAATTAGTCAATCCTTCCAAATTCACTATAACTGCCCTTCTTTGTTTTAGATGGTCTGCTATAGTTGCAGCTTCATCATAAACTTTAGGTTCAACTATTACAACCTTCATTTGAGAAGTTGTATGTAAATTTACAATTTTATTTGCTTTTGCAGCACTAAATCCTCCATTTATTTCTTCCTCTTGAACTATATCGTCCATACCACTTTCATATTCATCTTCAATATAATCTTCATCTTCATCAACTATCCAGTTCTTAAATTTAGATATTATTCCATTTGACATTATTAACTTCCTCCTTAGAATTTATTCAGATTTGAGTAATTATTTTTTATTGTAATTTCTTTCTCCAAAGATTGATGTTCCAACTCTAACAATGGTAGCCCCTTCCTCTATAGCAATTTCATAATCGTGACTCATTCCCATTGATAAAACATCCATACCTACATTAGATATGTTTAATTCTTTTATTTGTATTGATAAATCTTTAAGACCTTTAAATACACCTCTTATTTCATCTTCATCTGCTACAAAAGGTGCCATTGTCATTAGACCTTTTATTTTTATATTTTTATATTTTTCTGACACTTCTTTGACAAAATCTATAACTTCTCCTTTGTCAAGTCCATGTTTAGATTCTTCTTTAGATATATTCACTTGTACTAAACAATCTATTTCTCTATTTATTTGCTCAGCCCGTTTTTGAATTTCCTCGCATAACGCGATTCTATCTAAAGAATGTATCATACAGACTTTATCTATTATGTACTTAACTTTATTTGTTTGCAAAGTTCCTATTAAATGCCAATTTAGTTTGTCACCTATAATATCATACTTTCTAGCTAATTCTTGAGGTTTATTTTCACCAACAGAAGTAATTCCTTCTTCCATTGCTTCACTAACTAAATCTACATCAACAGTTTTTGTAACTGCTAAAAGAGTAATCTCTTTACTATCTCTATTTACTTTTTTTGCGGCTTCATCAATTTTACTTCTTACTTTAGATAAATTCTCTTTAACAGAACCCATTATTATCACCTACTTTATCCTTATATTTGTGTTTATTCTGTTAGGTCTTAAAATTATTTTGTCATATAGATTAACACTTTTAACTCCATTTATGTCATTTTTATAATAATCCACAAATACAGAAGATTCATTTTCATAAGTTATCCCTTCTAGTATGACAAATTTTACACTTTGTGATTGTTCATCAATTACATATACACCACGTTTATTGTCTTTTGTTTTTATAGAAGTTTTAGGTATTTTTAAACATTCCATCTGATTATATATTATATCAAATTCTTCGACACTTGTATCCTGATTTCCAATAATTTGGTTACTTATTTTTAATTTTACCATTATTTTATTATTATTTTTATATATTTTGTAAACTTTTGCATCTATTTTTTGTTTGTTATATTCAATTATGACATCTTGATTTTTTTTAAAGCTTTTAGAATCTTCTTTATCAACATATATTGATAAAAAACTACTCTGGTCATTAAAGTCTTTTTCTAGAGTACCTTCCGTACTAATTTTTGCATCGACTACTTCAGATTTTAATACTACTGTATCTACATTCTTACTAATAATCATTACTAAGATATTAAACACTAAATATATAAGAATACCAAGTATCACTAATCTGGTATATTTAACCTTTTTCAAATACTCTCCCCCTATAAAATTACTTTCATTATAAATACTTCTTCTAAAAAAGGTTTATTCCTTTTTTATATGATAATAATTGTTTTTTTTCATATTAAATTTATTTTTTATCAATCTTCCTATACAAGATTGTATTATTTATATATAATTATCTTATAAAGTATAAGTTTAACTTACATTTTAAACTTGCTTTATATACTTTTATAGTTATTTTTATTTTTAGATACAATATAAAACCAATTAAAATTTAAAATTACTTTTGTTCTGTTGTCATTAATTAGTTAATTATTTACACATTAGGATAACGTTATCATAAACAAAAGTTTATGTCCTAAAAAAAATACAAGGAGGATTTTCTTATGTCAGAAATTTTATTAGGAACAGGTTTACTTTTATTGGTTCTATGTTGTTTCACAATTTTTAGTTACAAAGCTCCATATGGTATGAAAGCTATGGGAGCTCTTGCAAGTGCTGCTTGTGCTACTTTCTTAGTCGAGGCATTCAACCTTTCTTTACTTGGCGACGTTTTAGGTATGGAATTTTTTAGAAGTGTTGGAGCCGCTAATGGTAGCCTTGGTGGAGTTGCTGCTGCTATACTTGTACCTTTAGCTCTTGGTGTATCTCCAGTTTATGCAGTTCTAATAGGATTATCGTGTTTAGATTTTTCTATATTATCTGGATTCGTTGCTGGGTACTTTGTTTCTTTCTTGATTAAGTTTATAGAGAAAAAGGTACCACCTGGAGTGGATTTAGTAGTTGTAATCCTTCTATGTGCACCACTATCTCGTCTTATAGCATCAAATGTAGACCCATTAGTTAATAGTACACTACTACAAATTGGACAAGTTTTAATAGAGGCTACTAATATTAGTCCTATAGTGATGGGAATTATATTAGGAGGCTTAATAACAGTAGTTGGTACATCTCCACTTAGTTCAATGGCGCTTACATCTATAATTGGTCTTACTGGTCTTCCTATGGCAATAGGAGCATTAGGTGCTTTTGGTTCAGCTTTTATGAACTCAACACTATTTGCAAGATTGAAGTTAGGATCTAAAAAAGATATTATATCTGTCGCTATTGAACCACTGACTCAATCAGATATAATTTCGGCAAATCCAATACCTATATATTGTACTAATTTCTTTGGAGGCGCTTTTTCTGGTATCGTTGTAGCTTTGATGGGGCTTGTAAATATGACACCAGGTACAGCTACACCTGTAGCTGGATTTGCTATAATGTTTGCCTATAATCCAGTTAATCAAGTACTTATAACAGCTGGATTGTGTGCCTTATTTAATGTAGTCGCAGGATTTTTAGGCTCAAAAATATTCAGTACTTTTAAAGTTCTTACTGCTGGTGAAATACGTGGTACTGATATAGAAGAAGAAATTGCTTAAAAAACAATAAGATTTATAAATTAATATTTTAAATGATAGAGTTTTATATTGTAGGCAATTTTATTAATTGCAAGCGTTTTATTTTTATATTTGTTTATGAT
>NZ_JAGWCT010000050.1:0-28665 GCF_020657815.1 Clostridioides sp. ZZV15-6597
ATATATACATTAGTTATTAAAGAGCTAAAAATAAATAAAATTAAAAGTGGCATTCTTATATAATAAGAATGCCACTACTTTTAGTTAATATGATAAATATATTATTATTTATCAGTCAGTAATTTTTATATTTATGAGATATACTTTATTCAGATTTAATCTTAAGTTTAGCTACCATTTCTTCTTCAGGAGTAACATAAATAGTACTATTAGTTTCATAGATAACCATACCAGGTTTAGAGCCACTAGGTTTTTTTACATTTTTTTTCTTTGTATAATCTACAGGTACTTGAGAAGAAAGCTTTGACTTGCTAAAAAATGCAGCTAACATAGCTCCCTCAAATATAGTGTTATCAGGGACTTCTTTACCAGCAGATTTTATTATTACATGAGAACCTGGAATATTTTTTGTATGCATCCATAAATCATCATTATCAGCAAGTCTTAGTGTAAGATAATCATTTTGTTTGTTGTTTTTTCCAACTAAGATTTTAAATCCATCAGAAGAAATAAATTCATGAGGTTTTGTAGAAGGCATAGTGTCTTTTTTACTACTTTTCTTTTGTGCTTTGATATATCCAACTTTACCAAGTTCTTCTTTTATATCTTGTAATTCAGCCAAATTTTCGCAGTTTTCAATACTCAAAATTATGTTTTCTAAGTAATCTATTTCTTCTTTGTTCAATGAAATTTGGTGAGATATTTCAACTTTGGCATGTTTCATTTTAGTATACTTTTTAAAATATTTTTGAGCATTTTCAGATGGAGTTAAGTTTTTATTTAATTCTATTGTTACATTTTTACACTCTTCATCATAGAAATTGGCAACCTCAATATTTTCCATCCCTTTCTCTACCATATATATATAAGACGTAATTAGTTCACCCTTTACTTTATAAATAGCTGCATTTTCAGACTCTAACAATTCTTCTTCTTGCTTTCTAAGTTTGTTATAAAGTCTATCCAATTTAACAGATATGCTTTTCTTTAAGTCAGATGAACGTTGATTGATTCTATCTTTAATATCTTTATTTCTGTAGAAATCTTCTAGTATAGTAGACATACTTTCCTTATTGATATATGATAAATCATTAAACAATGTAAGATTGACACAACTGAAATCAACCACTTTATCTAATTTTTTATCTATAACAATACAAGGTGAAAATTTATTAGAGTTTATATCATTAAATAAACTACAAAATTCCCTGTATAAAGAATCAAACTGCTGACTAGATATATCTTTGATAATATCGTTTTGATTTACATCTGCCCTATAACAAATTTCTTTGGCGATAGTAGGGCTTATACCTAAAAATTTAGAATATATGGACTTAAAAATAGGGCCGTCAAATTCATTTAGATTGCCAATAAATGAATCTTTAGATATATTATCAAGAGGGTTAAGTTTATCCTGCTTTGGTGGCAATGAGTAACTATGACCAGGTAAAACCTGACGAACTCTACTTATACTAAAAGGCACTCTTTTTATAGAATCTATAATTTTATCATCTTCATTATGAGTTACTATTATATTACTATGTCTTCCCATAATTTCAATTATAATATTTTTGATTGTCTTTTCTTTTAATTCATCTAAAGACTCAACACTGATTTTTATTATTCTTTCAAAACCAATTTGAGAAATTTCTATAATATTTCCACCTTGTATATATTTTCTAAGCAACATACAAAACATAGGAGCCTTTAGGGGATTTTCTTTTTTATAATTGCTTGTTAAATAAACCCTAGGATTTGAAGCACTTGCACTTAAAACCAATCTAAAATTTTCTTTGTTGTTTCTTATATTAAAAATTACCTCATCATCTTCAGGTTGATGAATCTTATCTATTTTTCCACCTGTAAGTTTTGATGATAATTCATCTACTATTGAATGTATAACTAATCCATCTAATGCCATATATAGCACCCCTTTCTTTGACCAAAATAAGTCAGTAAATTAATTATACACATAATATATGCTCTATGACTAGGGGGAATTTAAACAACATGGATTAATGTATAAATTTTATAATTATTTATACTTACAGGATATACTCACAATAGAATCAGCATTATATTTTCAAATTAATAATTTAAATTTGCTTAAATATAAAACAAATGTAGTATAATTAGTGTGTAAAGAATAACTTATAAGAGTATATAAACTTTACAAAACTAAATAAATATTAAAGCTGTATAATATATAAATATGAAAGAAGGTTGAAAAAATGAAATTTATTGATTTAAGAAGTGATACTGTTACTATGCCTACTGATGAAATGAGAGAAGCCATGGCAAAGGCTCCTGTTGGAGATTCAATCTTTAGAGATGACCCTACTGTAAATAAACTTGAAGAATTAGCAGCAGCTAAAGTTGGAAAAGAAGATGCTATTTTCCTTCCAAGTGGAACTTTTGGAAATCAGTTAGCTTTGTTTACTCACTGCCTAAGAGGTCAAGAAATCATTATTGGTAAAGGATATCATATTGTGACTCATGAAGTTGGAGCACCTGCTGTAATAGCTGGAGTTCAACTTAGAACTATAGATGAAGATGAAAGTGGAGCTCTTAATCCTGAGCTTGTTGAGAAGGCAATTAGGAGAGATGATATACATGAACCACAAACAGGTCTTATATGTGTAGAAAATGCATACTCAGGTGGAACTGTTGTAAGTCTTGACAATTTAAAAGAAATTAAAAAAATAGCTGAAAAACACAATTTACCAGTGCATTTAGATGGAGCGAGATTATTTAATGCAGCATTAACTTTAGGTGTAGAAGCTAAAGAAATTGCACAATGTTGTGACAGTGTTATGTTCTGTGTATCAAAAGGTTTAGCTGCACCAATGGGTTCTATTCTTGCTGGAAGTAAAGAATTTATAGCAAAAGCTAGAAGAAAGCAAAAAGTTATGGGTGGGGGAATGAGACAAGTTGGTATAGTTGCAGCAGCTGGTATAATTGCTATTGAAAAAATGACACTGAGATTAAATGAAGACCATGATAATGCAAAATATTTAGCTTGTGAGTTGGATAAAATTGAAGGTATTGAAGTAAATAACATTAATCCAGACCTGAGTATGGTATTCTTTAAAATGAGTGAAGATGTAATAAAAGAAGAAGTTTTAATAAAAGAGTTTTTTGAAAGAAATATAAAAATCAATAAAATGGAAAATGGGGAGTATAGATTTGTAACTCATGTAGATATTACTAGAGAAGATTTAGATTATGTTTTAAAAACACTTAAAGAATTAATAGGTGTATGCTAATTATGTATGTTCAAAAAAACTAAATAGCATATGTTAAATATTTTATTTAAAAAATTCATATACAGTTTAAATAAACTATACATAAAATTCATATAGAAATATTATTATATAAACATAGAAAGAACTAGCTTAAAAACATAATATAATTACCCTAATTGTAATGGCAACTCTCCCTCACATCCTCAAATTATAGTTGTCATTACAAAACTTTTCCCATAAATTATAAGTTTATGGGAATTTTTTTATGTTATAATAGTTTAAGTGTTAATTTACAAAGGAGCGATACTTATGAAATTTTGGAAACTACATGGAATAGGCAATGATTTTATTGCAATAGATGGAAGATTTGACCAAATAGATTCATCAAATTATACTGTTTTAGCAAAAAAAGTATGCCATAGAAGATTTTCTGTAGGAGCGGATGGGTTACTAGTTGTGAAAAATTCAGAAATTGCAGATGTAGAAATGGTGTATTATAATTCTGATGGTTCAAGAGCAGCTATGTGTGGAAATGGACTTAGATGTTTTTGTAAGTTTGTTTATGATAACGGCATAGTTAAAAAAGAAAACTTTACAGTAGATACACTAGATGGTATAAAAAATATAAAAATAAACACTATAAATGGAGAAATAAATACTATAAAAGTTAATATGGGAAAAGGAAGTTTTTTAGCTAAAGATGTTCCTGTGTTAACTGATAAAGAACGTTTTGTACAAGAAAATATAAAAGTTTTAGATAAAGAGTTTAAGATTACATCTATGTTGATGGGGGTTCCTCACACTGTGGTTATAGTGGATGAATTAAATGTAGATGAAGTTTGTAAATATGGAAAAGAGATTGAAAATAATAAAATATTTCCTAAAAAAACGAATGTAAATTTTGTAAAAGTAGAAGATAAGTATAATATACATGTCTATACTTGGGAAAGAGGATGTGGATATACTTTAGGATGTGGAACAGGTATGACTGCATCAGCAATAGTATGTAATCTACTTAATCTGGTAGAAAATAGTGTAAATGTGACTTCTCAAGGAGGAACAGTACGTATAGATATAGGGGATTTTTCTTATATGACAGGTCCAGCAGTAAAAATATGTGAAGGTGTTTTGGAGGTTTAGGTAATGGCTATAAGTATGACTGGTTTTGGAAGAGGAGAATACAAAGACGACAACTATTATTTTTTGGTAGAATGTAAAACAATAAATCATAAATATTCAGATATAAATATACGTCTTCCAAGAAAAATTTCATTTTTAGAGGATAAAGTTAGAAATTTAGTAAAAAACTATGTAAAAAGAGGAAGAGTTGATTTATACATAAAATTTGACTTATTAGGCAAAGAAGATGTAAACTTAAATTTCGATGAAGGATTAGCGTCTCAATATATAGATATATTAAAAGAAATAAAAAACAAATTTGATATTATAGATGATATTAGTGTTATGAATGTTGCAAGATTTCCTGATATTATAAAAATAGAAGAAAAAGATGAAGATGAAGATTTATTATGGTCGATGTTGAATCAAGCCGTAGAAGATGCAATGATAAAACTAAGAGAAATGAGAAGTGAAGAAGGTAAAAAACTAGCTGAAGATATTACAATGAGATGTGACTTATTAAAAAATCATATAGAAGAAATTGAAAAACATTCAAATAGTGTTGTAGAAGACTATAGAGAAAAACTAAATTCAAGAATAAGTGAAATGCTAGAAGACCCAAGTATAATAGATGAAAATAGGTTAGCACAAGAAGTTGCAATATATGCAGATAAAAGTAGTATAACAGAAGAGATAGTTAGATTTAAAAGTCATATTGGTCAGCTTAAAAAAACTATATTTAAAGACGATTCTATAGGTAGAAAAATTGATTTCTTAATACAAGAGATGAACAGAGAAACTAATACAATAGGTTCAAAATCATCTGATATAAATATAACTAATTTAGTAGTAGAAGTGAAAAGTGAGTTAGAAAAAATAAGAGAACAAATACAAAATATAGAGTAAGAATACAATATTAGAAGGGGAATATTTAAATGTTTACAAAAAAAGGATTATTGCTAGTTGTATCAGGTCCATCAGGTGCAGGAAAAGGTACTATTTGCAAAGAACTACTTAGAGAGAATGATACAATAAAACTTTCTGTATCAGCTACTACAAGAAAACCAAGAGCAGGAGAAGTTGATGGAGTAAATTATTTCTTCATAAGTAAAGAAAAGTTTGAATATATGATAGGAAAAGGTGAGTTTTTGGAGTATGCTCAAATTTATGATAATTTTTATGGAACTCCAAAAGCAGCAATAATGGAATGTTTAGAAAAAGGACAGGATGTGCTACTAGAAATTGAAATGCAAGGAGCAAAACAAATAAAAGAGGTTTGTCCAGAAGGCGTATTTATATTTGTCCTACCTCCATCACTTAAAGAATTAAAAAATAGAATTGTTGGAAGAGGTACAGAGACAGAAGAAGAAATAGAAAAGAGATTTAGTTGTGCATATGAAGAAATAAAAATGATTAAGGATTATGATTATTTTATATTTAATGAAGATGTAAAAATATCTGCTAAAGAAATAGAAGGTATAATATCATCTGAAAAGAATAAAGTTAGCAGATATAAAAATATTATAATAGAGAAATTCAAGGAGGAATTATAATTATGTTAAAACCATCTATCAATGAGGTACTAGAAAAAATAGACAACAGATATTATTTAGTAGGGACTGTTTCAAAGAGAGCAAGAAAATTAATTGATGGAGAAGAGCCATATGTTCCAAACAAAGATAAAGAAAAGCCTGTATGTGTAGCTACTAAAGAAGTTGCAAGTGGAAAGATAACATATAGATTATTAACAGAAGAAGAAATAGAGATAGAAGAAGCTAGACACTACGCTGAGCAACACCAACAAATTTCAGAAGAGGAGTAAGGTCATGCTAAAAAATAAGACTGTTGTAATTGGCATAAGCGGCGGAATAGCTGCATACAAGGCTTGTGATGTTGTAAGTAAATTAAAAAAGTTAAATGCAAATATCCATGTTATAATGACAAAATCAGCAACAGAATTTGTTAGACCACTTACACTTCAATCACTAAGTCAAAATTATGTAGTAGAGGATATGTTTGAAGAACCAAAATCTTGGGAGGTTGAACATATATCATTAGCGAAAAAAGCAGATTTGTTTTTAATAGTACCAGCAAGTGCAAATGTTATAGGAAAAATTGCAAATGGTATAGCTGATGATATGCTAACAACTACTGTTATGGCAACAAAAGCACAAGTTTTAATAGCACCAGCTATGAATACTAATATGTATGAAAATCCAATTGTCCAAAAAAATATAAAAACTTTAGAGGAATTTGGATATAAATTTATAGAACCAGAAAGTGGAAGACTTGCATGCGGAGATATTGGATCAGGAAAACTAGCTAAACCAGATGTAATAGTAGAGGCAGTTTTAGCTAATCTTACGAAAGAGCAAGATTTAAAAGGTCAAAGTATAATAGTTACAGCTGGACCAACTGTAGAAAGTATAGACCCAGTAAGATATTTAACTAATAGGTCTTCTGGTAAAATGGGATATTCTATAGCTAAAGAAGCTATATCTAGAGGTGCTGATGTAACATTAATATCAGGTCCTACAAATCTATCTATTCCACAAAACCTTAAAAAATTTGTACAAATAGAATCAGCACAAGATTTGTATGAGGCAGTAGTATCAAATTTAAATGAAAATAAAATAGTAATTCAAAGTGCAGCAGTTGCAGATTATAAGCCAAAAACTTATTCTGACAAAAAGATTAAAAAGAATAATGATGATTTATCAATAGAATTAAGTAGGAATTATGACATTGCTTATGAAATAGGAAAAATAAAGGAAGATAGGATATTAGTTGGATTTGCTGCTGAAACTAACGACCTAATAGAACATGCCAAAGGAAAAATTGAAAAGAAAAATTTAGATTTTATTGTGGCAAATGATTTAACTAAAGAGGGAGCTGGTTTTAGAACTGATACTAATATTGTAAAAATAATAGATACAGAAGGAAATATTACTGAGTACCCTAAAATGAAAAAGGAAGAAGTAGCTAATGTTATCTTAAATAAGATTAAAGTGTTACTTGAGAAATAAGAACTTTTTTAAATATGATATTTGTGTATTTTATCACAGCTAAAGTGGCTGAAAGCTACAATTTACTTTTAGCGAGTAAAAACTCGCAAATGTCAGTTAAATTGTGGTTTTCAGCATTTATTTTGCCATAAAGTATAAAATATGATTAATAGTTAATTATTAAGATATATCTAATATTAGTAATAACTTGAAACTTTTTAGATATGCTGAGATTTTTTGATATATTATAAAATGTGTTAAAATATGAGCAGTAGATTAATTTTAAGTAGGGGTTTTACAATGAAAAAATATGCAAAGGTAATAGTTAGAAGTAATACTATATACACAGACAATTTATTTACATATCAAATTCCTGTATTTTTAGAGGAAGTTATAAGTGTTGGGCATAGAATATTAGTGCCATTTGGAAGAGGTAATAAACCAACAGAAGCCTTTGTATTTCAACTTACAGATAATTTAGATGAAAAAATAAAGACTAAAGAAATCATAGATATATTAGATGAAAATCCAATATTTAGAGAAGAAGATTTAGAGTTGGTTTACTGGATGAAAAATAGATATTTGTGTACTTATATAGAGTGTATAAATTTGATATATCCAAAAGGATATAAACTAAATAATTACAAAGTAGTTTTACTAGGTGAAAAGCTAAATGGATTAAGTGAGACTGAATTAGATGAAAAGATATCGAAGCTGAGTGATAAAAATAAAGAGATAGTAGAAAAAGTAGTTGAGAGTAAAGGAAAAATTAAGGTTGATAAGTTAAAATATATACCGAATCTAAATAATTCTCTATATACAATGAATAAAAATGGAATTATAAAATTATGCTGGGAATACAAAAATCATAAAAATGAGAAGAAAGTATGTTATGTATCTTTGAGTTTAGAAAATGATAAAATTGATGATTATATAGAACAAAATAAAATAAGCATAGGAAGCAAGCAAAAAGAGATATTAAATTTTCTTAAAAACAATGAAAATGTAGAGATAAATGATTTATTGGATTTATTAAATGCTTCAAAGCAGAGTATAAATTCTTTAAGTAAGAAAGAGTTAGTAACTTTAGAATTTAAAGATTATTATAGAGAGCCAAAAAGTATTTACAAATCTATATCAAAAAGTATAAAATTAAACAATGAGCAACAACAAGCGGTTGATGAGATAAATTCAAGTATGTTTATAGATGATAAAAAGCCATATTTAATTCATGGTATAACTGGAAGTGGAAAGACTGAAGTTTATATGGAAACAATAGAATTTGCATTAAGCCAAGGTTTAGATAGTATATTTTTGGTTCCTGAGATAGCACTAACTCCCCAAACGATAGATAGATTAAAGAGTAGGTTTGGGGATTTAGTTGGAGTGTTTCACAGTAAACTATCTGAAGGAGAAAAACATGACGTTTATAAAGCTGTTAAAGCTGGAAAGATAAGAGTTTTAATTGGTGCTAGGTCAGCACTATTTGCTCCTTTTAATTCTTTAGGATTGATAATAATTGATGAATTTCATGAGTCATCATATAAGTCTGAAAAAAATCCTAAGTTTAACGCTATAGAAGTAGCTAGATTCATGGCATTAAAAAATAATTTAACTCTTATTTTAGGTTCAGCAACACCTTCAATTGAAGAGTATTATAGAGCAAAAACTGGTGAATATAAACTTATAAATATAAAAAATAGAGCAAACAATAAACCACTTCCAAATATTGAAGTTGTAGACATGAAAGATGAATTAGATAGAGGTAATAGAAGTATATTTAGCTTAAAACTTCAAAGAGAAATAAGTTGTGCGATTGAAGAAAATAGTCAGGTAATACTATTTTTAAATAGAAGAGGTTATGCAAATTTTGTATCATGTAGAAAGTGTGGTTATGTGTTTCAATGTGAAAATTGCGATATATCTTTGACATATCATAAAAAAAGTAATATTGGAAGATGCCATTATTGTGGATATGAAAGAGAAATTCCAAAAGAATGTCCAGAATGTGGAAGTCATTATGTCAAGCCATTTGGAGTAGGAACTCAAAAAATCGAGGAAGAGTTAAAATGTATTTTTCCAAATATAAAAACTTTGCGAATGGATAAAGATACAACCTCAAAAAAGGGTTCATTAGAGGAAATACTAAATAAGTTCAAAGATAAAGAAGCAGATGTATTGATAGGAACGCAGATGTTAAGTAAAGGATTGGATTTTGACAATGTAACTTTGGTAGGCATTTTATCAGCAGACATGATACTAAATTTTCCTGATTTTAAAAGTTTTGAAACAACCTTTCAGTTGATAACTCAAGTTTCTGGAAGGGCAGGAAGAGCAGACAAAGAAGGTAAAGTAGTACTTCAAACATATGATACTGAGCATTATGCTATTAAACATGCCATAGAGTACAATTATGAAGGTTTTTATGAAGATGAGATAAAGATAAGAAGGGCATTTGGATATTCTCCTTTTAATAACATGTTAAGTGTAGTTGTTAGTGGCGAAGATGAAAGATTAGTTATAAAAAATATAAAAAATATGCATGCATCTTTGATTTATTTATTAGAAAAAAGGGGTATAAACGACTTAGAGTTTATATTAGGACCCAATCCATGCTCAATATCAAAAATAAATCAAAATTATAGATGGCAGATACTCTTTAAAGATGAAAATATTGAAATTAATCTCTTAAAGGGTATAATAAAATATATATGTATAACAAAACGAGATTTGATATTTGATAAGAATATTAATGTATCTATAGATATTAATCCAAATAGTGTATTATAAATTTAGGAGGAAGTGTAATGGCTTTAAGACAAATAGTTCAAATAGGAGAACCAGTACTAAGAAAGAAATCAAAAAAAGTTGAAAAAATTGATGCAAAAATAATACAATTGTTAGATGATATGGCAGAAACTATGTATGATGCAGATGGTGTTGGACTGGCTGCACCTCAAGTTGGAATTTTAAAAAGAGTGGTAGTAATCGATATTGGAGAAGAACTTATAGAACTTATAAATCCAGAAATAATAGAAACATCTGGAGAACAAATAGATGATGAAGGTTGTTTAAGTGTTGTTGGAGAATCTGGAGAGGTTAAAAGACCAAACTATGTAAAAGTTAGAGCTTTAAATAGAAATGGAGAAACAATAGAGTTAGAAGGGGAAGAACTTTTAGCTAGAGCATTTTGTCATGAAATAGACCATCTAGATGGAATACTATTTGTTGATAAAATAGAAAAATAGTAGGGGTTGATTTGATGAATATAGTATTTATGGGAACTCCTGATATAGCAGTTCCTTGTTTACAAAAAATAATAGATGAAAAGTATGAAATACTAGGAGTTGTAACTCAGCCAGATAAACCAAAAGGAAGAGGTAAAAAACTTGGCATGAGTCCAGTAAAAGAGCTTGCAATTGAAAATAATATACCTGTATATCAACCAATTAAAGCTAGAGACAAAGATTTTATAGACACAATGAAATCTTTAAATCCGGATGTAATAGTAGTTGTGGCTTTTGGGCAGATACTTCCAAAAGAAATATTAGAAATTCCTAAGTTTGGATGTATAAATGTCCATGTTTCTTTACTTCCAAAATATAGAGGTGCAGCACCTATAAATTGGGTAATAATCAATGGCGAAGAAAAAACTGGTGTTACAACTATGTATATGGATGAAGGCTTAGACACTGGAGATATGATATTAAAGTCAGAAGTAAATCTTGATGAAAATATAACAGCAGGAGAACTTCATGATAAAATAATGAATATAGGAGCAGAAACTTTAAAAGAAACATTAAAGTTGATAGAAGAAGGAACTGCCCCAAGAGAAGTACAAAATCATGAGGAATTTTCTTATGCACCAATAATGAATAAATCACTAGGTAATATAGACTTTTCAAAAAATGCTAAGGAAATACACAATTTAGTTAGAGGTGTAAATCCATGGCCAAGTGCTTATACTACTTATAATGGTGTAACAATGAAAATCTGGAAAACTAAAGTATTAGAGGAAGAAAGTACCAAAGATGCAGGTACAATAATTGAGGTAAATAAAGATGGCATAAAAGTAAGTACTAAGGATAAGGTACTTTTAATTGAAGAAATTCAGATGCCAAATAAGAAGAGAATGCTGGTTGGAGAATATATAAAAGGAAATACTATAGAAATTGGTGTAGTATTGAGTTAGGTGAAAAGTATGACAGATATAAAAAAGTATTTAACAAGTGTTGGTATTTTAGTCTTAATATTAGGGATTTTAATGGGAGTTGCAAACTTTTTTATAATTAGTTTGACTCAAATATTTTCCTTAGGAATAAATACTGTAGTAATATCACTAATACTTATAATACTATGCTCAACAATAGTTACGTATAGAGTAATTAAAGGAAAAAATATTAACTCAAATATAATGAAAATAAATTTTAAAATTGTTAGTGTATTATTTCCCATTATATCTTTTATTGCATCATCATTTGGTATGTCAAAAAGTGAAATTAGAAGGATATATATAAAGTTAAATAATGAATATATATACAGTAATAAATATAATTTTAATCCAGAGGATATAATAATTTTAATACCTCATTGTATTCAAGAGAATAGTTGCAAACTAAAAGTTACTAATGATATAGATAATTGTAAGAAATGTGGAAAATGCAATATAGGAGAATTAGCTGAGCTAAATAAAAGTGTTAAAGTAAAAGTATTTGTAGCTACAGGAGGGACTCTAGCTAGAAAAATTATAATTGACAATAAACCTAAAGCTGTTATAGCTGTTGCATGTGAGAGAGATTTAACATCTGGAATACAAGACATTAAAAAAATTCCTGTTTTAGGGGTATTTAACAAAAGACCTAATGGACCTTGTATAAATACTAATGTAGATATAGTGGATATTAAAAAAGCTATAAGTTTTTTAACAGGAAAAGTATATTAGCTTGTAATTAAACTGTTTTTAAGTTATGTGAATATTAAAGAGGATGTATAATAAAAATATATTTTAGGAGAGTGTTATTTATGTACCCTGTATATGGCGGTTTTTGGGGATTTGACCCAACGATGATTATATTAATTCCAGCTATATTATTCACTGCATATGCTCAATTTAAAGTGAGTTCAACAACAAATAAGTATTTAAGAGTAAATACACGTAGAGGATATACTGGAGAACAGACAGCAAGAAGAGTACTTGATTCAAATGGTTTGTATGATGTAAGGATAGAAATGGTTAGAGGTCATTTAAGTGACCACTATGACCCAAGAAGAAAAACTGTAAGATTATCAGAAGATGTATATTATGGAACATCAATAACTTCTGTTGCAGTAGCTGCACATGAATGTGGTCATGCAATGCAACATGCTAAAGGTTATGCACCTCTTCAAATAAGAAGTAGTTTGGTGCCAGTAGTAAACTTTGCTTCAAGCATTTCTTGGTTTTTAATATTTCTAGGATTTATCATGGCTGGACCATTTCTAAAAATTGGGATACTATTGTTTTCAGCTTCAGTACTATTCCAAATAATAACATTGCCTGTAGAATTTAATGCTTCTAGCAGAGCAATTGTTCAACTTGGAAATCTAGGTATTATAGATGAGGGTGAGGTAAGACAAAGTAGAAAAGTGCTTTCAGCAGCAGCCTTAACATATGTTGCAGCAGCACTAGTTTCAATACTTCAATTACTTAGATTGTTACTAATAGCTCAAAGAAGAGATGACTAAAAATAAAGTGGGTTGTTTAGAAACAACCCTTTTTTATGTTTAATAAAAGGGAGAAATTTATATGGATGCAAGAGAAATTGGATTTAAAGTATTATGCGATATAGAGAAAAATAATAACTATTCAAATATTGCAATAAATAAGCATTTTAAAAACTTAGAAATAAGCGATATGGATAGAGGACTTGCAACAGAGTTAATCTATGGAGTAGTAGAAAATAAATATTACTTAGATTATATAATTAATAAACTTTCAAAAATAAAAGTAAAAAAAATGTCAACTTATGTTAAAATCTTTTTAAGAATGGGAACATATCAAATTTTATTTTTAAATAGTATATCAGATTATGCAGCAGTTAATGAAACTGTAAAATTATCTAAAAAATATGATAAAAAATCTTCTGGTTTTATAAATGCTATTCTTAGAAATGAAATAAGAAATAAAGATACTATAATGGACATAACTGAGGAAGATAGTGTAAAATACTTATCTATAAAGTATTCTTACAACTCTTGGATTATAAAAAATTGGATAGATAATTTTGGACAAGAATTTACTGAAGATTTATTAGAAGCAAACAATGAAAAGCCTAGTATTTATATAAGAACAAATACACTTAAAATCAGCAGAGAAGAGCTTATTGAAAAATTAAATCAAGAGGGTATTATGTGTTTGAAAGTACCTATGGTGGAAGAAGCTATAAAAGTCGAAAAATTAAAAAATATAGAAAATAATGAGTTATTTAAGGCTGGTTTATTTACAATTCAAGATATAAGTTCTATGATAGTAGGGAAAGTAATTAATCCAAAGGAAGATTCATTGATTTTAGATGTATGTAGTGCTCCTGGTGGAAAATCTACTCACTTAGCCACTTTAATGAATAATACAGGTCAAGTAATAGCTAGAGATATCTTTGAGCATAAACTAAAGCTTATAAAAGCTACTGTAAATAGACTTGGTCTTAAAAATGTATGTGTAGAAGGATTTGATGCTTCTGAAATTGATGAAAATAGCATAAATAAATTTGATTATGTTTTAGCAGATGTTCCTTGTTCTGGCCTTGGTATAATAAGACGTAAACCAGAAATTAAATACAAGAAAGAAGAAGAGTTAGAAGATATTACTTCTATACAAAAGAAAATATTAGAAAATGCATCAAAGTATGTTAAAATTGGAGGAACTTTAGTATATAGTACATGTACAGTTCAACATATGGAAAACATAAATATAATTAATTCTTTTATTGAAGAAAATAATAATTTTGAATTGACTCCAATTGATACAATAAATGTAGATTTAGACAATCAAGATAAAGGATATTTAAAAATATATCCCAATATTCATGGTATAGATGGTTTTTTTATAGCAAAATTAAAGAGAATAAGGTAGTGAATAGAATGGAAGAGAAAAAAATAGTATTAAAAAATTTTACTGAAGATGAACTCAAGGAATTTATGAAAACTATAGATGAAAAACCTTTTAGAGGGAGCCAAATATTTTCTTGGATATATAAAGGTGCAAAAACTTTTGATGACATGAATAATATACCAAAAAGTTTGAGAAATAAATTAGAAGAAGTTTCATGTATAGGTCATATAGATATAGAATTAAAGTTAGAATCTAAGGTAGATGGCACAAAAAAATATTTGTTTTTATTAGATGATGGAAATATAATAGAAACTGTGATGATGGATTATGACAGTAGGGTTACTGTTTGTGTTTCTAATCAAGTAGGATGTAGAATGGGATGTAACTTCTGTGCATCTACAATGGATGGACTGATTAGAAACTTAGAACCATGGGAGATTTTAGACCAAGTTATTAAGATTCAAGAAAATACTGGCAAAAGAGTATCAAATCTTGTCTTAATGGGAAGTGGTGAACCACTTGACAATTTTGAAAATACAAAACAATTTTTAAAAATAATTAATGAAAAAAATGGTCTTAATATAGGGTATAGACATATAACTCTTTCAACTTGTGGGATAGTGCCAAAAATGTACGAGTTGGCTGATTTGAAAATAGCTATAAATTTGGCTTTATCACTTCATTCACCATATGATGAAGAAAGAAGAAAGATTATGCCTGTAGCAAATGCCTATTCTATTAAAGAAATACTAGATGCATGTAGATATTATATAAAAAAGACAAATAGAAGGGTTACATTTGAATACTCTCTTATAAAAGGTGTAAATGACTCAGAAAATGAGGCAAAGGCATTAGCAAAGCTTTTAAAAGGTATGCTATGCCATGTAAATTTAATACCAATAAATAAGGTTGAAGAAAGAGAATATGAAAAGCCAGACAAGGCATTTATTTATAAGTTTAGAGATAGTTTAGAGAAAAACAATATACCTGCTACAGTTAGAATGTCTATGGGTTCTGATATTAGTGGAGCTTGTGGCCAATTGAGAAGAAAATACAAGTAATATGTAAGGAGGAAGTCGTATGGTTTATAGTTGTGCCTCCCATATAGGAAAAGTAAGAAAAAACAATGAAGACTATTGTGAGGGAGAAGTTATAGATACAGAACATGGTCCAATAGGAATATTTGCCATAGCTGATGGAATGGGTGGACATAAAAAAGGGGAAGTCGCCAGTAAGTTAGCAGTAGAAAATATAATTGATTTTCTAAAAGAAAACTTATTACAGCATGATAATGTAAAAATAGACTATATAGATGATATACTAAAACAGGCTTATAATAATGTAAACTCAATTGTGCACAAGAAATCTATGGAAGATATAGCATTTGAAGGAATGGGAACTACATTAGTTACAGCGATAGTGTATAATAATGTCTTGTATGTGGCAAATGTTGGAGATAGCAGATGTTATTTGTTAACAGATGAAAAATTTGATAAAATAACTATAGACCATTCCGTGGTTGAAGAACTTATGATGGCTCATGTTATTACAGAAGAAGAAGCGAGAAGACATCCACAGAGAAATAGAATAACTAGAGCAATTGGAACCGATGATATGGTTGTTGTAGATATTTTTAAGAAGGAAATCAAAAAAAGTGATATAATACTTCTTGCAACAGATGGATTAACCGGGTTTATTTATGACGAAGATATAAGAAGTTTAATATTAGATTACGAATATGAGAGAATTAGTGATATAAGTGATGAATTGATAAGCATGGCCAATGATGTTTCTGGTAAAGATAATGTTTCGGTGATAGTAATAAAAGTATAATTAGGACGGTGATATTGTGGGAGATACAATTTTAGGAAATCGATATGAAATCATCAGGAAGATTGGTGATGGAGGAATGGCCTTTGTATATGAGGCTAAAGACAGATTATTAAACAGGACTGTTGCACTTAAAGTACTCAGACCTGAATTTGTAGATGACGATGAATTTTTAACAAAATTTAAAAGAGAAGCAGAAGCAGTAGCAAGTCTTTCACATCCAAATATAGTAAATGTATATGATGTTGGGGAAGATGGAAAAGTTCACTACATTGTAATGGAATTTGTAGATGGAAAAAATTTAAAGGAAATTATACAGGATGAAGGAATATTAGACGAATATACTGCACTAGATATAACAAAACAAATAGCTATGGCACTTAGTGCTGCACATAAAAAGGGGATTATACATAGAGATATAAAACCTCATAATATTCTCATATCCAATGAAGGAAGAGTAGTAAAAGTAGCTGATTTTGGTATAGCCAAAGCTGTCTCAAATTCAACAATGACTAATATTGGTAGTATAATAGGTTCAGTACACTATTTTTCACCAGAGCAAGCTAAAGGAAAGTTTGTAACTAATAATGCAGACTTGTATTCTTTAGGTATAGTTTTATATGAAATGCTGATAGGAAAAGTACCATTTAGAGGAGATAGTCCAATTTCTATCGCACTTCAACATATTAATGATGATATAGATTTTACATCGGAAGAAAAAGTTAGGATTCCTCAAAGTGTAAGAACTACAATAAAAAAGCTTACAGAAAAATCTAGTGCAGATAGATACCAAACTGCTGAAGAGTTAATAGAAGATATAGATTATATAGAAAAAAATATTGACTTAGATTTTATAAAGGAATATGATGATTTTGCAACAAAGAAAATTGATGAAAAAGAAATTAGTAAAGCTGTAAATCCAGTACTTGCAAAGCCGGTTCCAGAAAAAGTAGTTAAACCTATAGAAGTTGCTGATTTAGATGAAGATGAAGATTATTATGATGATTTTTATGAAGATGAATATGAAGAAGATGAAGATGAGGAAGAGATAATGAGAGCTAAAAAGAATCAAAAACCTAAGAATACTCAAAGTAAGAGGGCTAAGAAAAAGAAGAAAAAACAAGAAAGTCCTAAAGCTAGAAAAAGACTAAAGGTAGTCGCAGCAGTTTTGATAGTAATCTTATGTGCACAAGTATTCTTAGCATATAAATTTTTATTTGCTGGAGGATTTGGTAGTAAAGATTTAACTGTTCCTAATCTTGTGAATATGACATTAGAGGAAGCACAAAGTGAAGTTGAAAAAGAAGGATTGTCCTTAAGTGTAAAAAGTGAAGAGTATAGCAATGAGGTTGACAAAAACTGTATAATATCGCAAACACCTGAAGGTGGAAGTACAAATATTAAAAAAGGTGACACTATAAATGTCGTTGTAAGTAAAGGTGCAAATGAAGCTTCAGTTCCCAATGTAGTAGGTATTACTTTAACTAATGCAAAAAAAGTTATAGAGGAAAATAAATTGAAAGTTGGTACTGTCAAGTACGAATATAGTTCAGTATATAAAGAAGGTACAGTTTTAAGTCAGAGCCCTAGCTCTGGTTCATCAAGTGTTCAAGAAGGTGATGAAATAGACCTATATGTTAGCAAAGGCCCAGAAAAATCAAATACGCCAACACCAACAACACCAAATAAGACTCCAACAACACCAAACGAGGATGATACAACAACACCTGGTTCAAACTCAGGAAATAGTGGAGGAAATTCAGGCGGTTCAAACTCAGGAAATAGTGGAGGAAGCTCAGGAGGTTCAAACTCAGGAACTAACGGAGGTAATTCAGGAAATAGTGGAGATAATTCAGGAAATAGTGGAGATAACTCAGGAAATAGTGGAGGAAACTCAGGAAATAATGGAGATAATTCAGGAGGCTCAAACTCAGGAAATAGTGGAGATAACTCAGGAGGTTCAAACTCAGGAAATACTGGAGAAACTCCATCAGGAACTGGTGGAAATATTGGCAAATCAGAATAAATATTAGCTAAAAATAAAAAGCTGTCCTTTTATAGAAATTATTTTCTTTAAAGGGGCAGTTTGTTTTGTATAAAATATTAGATTAATTATAAGGGAGATAAATATTTATGAATAAAAATAATAAAACAGTTTTGGTCACAGGAGGCTCTAGAGGAATTGGAAGAGCAATATCTAAAACATTTGCAAAAGATGGGTATAATGTATTGATAAACTTTAATAAATCAGAAAATGAGGCTAAAGAACTATACACTGTATTAAATGAAAAAGGTTTTTCTGTAAAATTATTTAAAGCTAATATTTCAAATAGAGAAGAAGTTGAAAATATGATAGATTATTGCATAAAGGAGTTTGGAGGATTGGATGTACTTATAAATAATGCTGGTATAAGTCAAGATAAGTTATTTACAGATATAACTGATGAAGATTGGGATAATATGATGAATATTAACTTAAAAGGAAGTTTTTATTGTTCACAAATTGCTTTAAAATACATGATATCAGAAAAAAAAGGAAACATAATTAATATATCTTCAATTTGGGGTATATCAGGTGCTTCTTGTGAGGTACATTATTCTGTATCAAAAGCAGGTATAATAGGAATGACAAAGGCATTAGCTAAAGAAGTTGCTCCATCAAATATTAGAGTAAATAGCATAGCACCAGGAGTTATTAATACAGATATGTTATCTGAATATAATGAAGATGAGATAGATGCTCTTGTAGAGGAAACTCCTTTAATGAGATTAGGAACACCAGAAGATATAGCAAATTGTGCTATTTTTTTAGCATCTGATAAATCAAGTTTTATTACTGGTCAGGTAATTAGTCCAAACGGAGGATTTGTTATTTAAAAAAAATGTGGTATTATATAAAAATAGGAAAGAATAACACTATATACTACTCATAAACAGCATATGTTTATATAATTTTATAAAGGGAGGTATTTGATGCTAGAAGGAAAAATTATAAAAGGGATTAGTGGATTTTATTATGTAGATACAGAGAAAGGTCTTTATGAATGTAAGGCTAGAGGTATATTTAGAAAGCAAAAAGTAACACCTTTAGTTGGTGACAGAGTTAAAATAAGTGTTGTTGATGAAGATGAAAAAAAGGGAATTGTGGAAGAAATAGATAGTAGAGATACAGAACTTATAAGACCACCTATAGCAAATGTAGATAAGGCACTAATAGTATTTGCAATAAAAAATCCTAAACCAAACTTATCTCTTTTAGATAGATTTATAGTTTTGGCAGAAAAAGAAAATTTAGAAACTGTAATAATCCTTACAAAAGCAGATTTAGATGATGATAACATATTAGAGCATGTTAAAAATATATACGAGCTTAGTGGATATAAGGTTATTCCTGTAAGCAATGTCACTAAGTTAAATATAGATAAAGTAAAAGATGAATTAAAAGAAAATGTAGTAGTATTTGCAGGACCATCTGGAGTTGGAAAATCAAGCTTATTAAATGAAATAGATGAAAATTTTAAACTGCAAACAGGTGTAGTAAGTGATAAAATCAAAAGAGGAAAACATACCACTCGTCATGCTGAACTTTTAAAGTTAGAGTTTGGTGGAATGGTTGCAGATACACCAGGTTTTAGTTCACTTGCACTTGAAGACATAGAAGAAGTTGAACTTAAAGATTATTTTATAGAATTTGATAAATTTAATGATTGTAAGTTTGGTTCAAAATGTATTCATGAAAATGAACCTAATTGTGCTATAAAAGAAGCTGTTGCAAATGGAGAAATATCTAAAGAAAGATATGATAGTTATATACAGCTACTAAATGAAATAAGACAAAATAACAGTAGGAGGTATTAGAAACATGATTAAATTAGCACCATCAATATTATCAGCAGATTTTGCAAAATTATTAGAGGATGTAAGAAAAGTGGAAAGTGCAGGATGTGAATATCTTCATATCGATGTAATGGATGGACATTTTGTACCAAATATTACATTAGGACCACTTGTAGTTAAAAGTTTAAAAAAAGAGAATATAAATATGGTATTTGATGCTCATCTTATGATAGAAAATCCAGACCAATATATTGAAGATTTCGTAAAAGCAGGATGTGATATAATAACTGTTCATCAGGAAGCTTGTACACATCTACATAGAACTATACAAAATATAAAATCACATGGAATAAAGGCAGGTGTAGTACTTAATCCAGCAACACCAATAGATACTATTAAACATGTACTATCTGATTTAGATATGGTGCTTTTAATGTCTGTTAATCCTGGATTTGGAGGACAATCATTCATACCTTGTGTGCTAGATAAGATTAAAGAGTTAAAAACACTTATAGATAGTAAAGGATTAAATATTGATATAGAAGTTGATGGTGGTATAAGTCCTAAAAATGTAGCTGAAGTTGTACAAGCAGGAGCTAACGTAATAGTAGCAGGCTCTGCAATATTTGGAAGTGATGACATTCAAGAAACAGTTAATTTATTTAGAAAGAATGCTTCTCTTGAAGAATTAGTTTAGACTTAGGTATGAAAATCTGTATTGTTTTAAATGGTGAAATTGAAGATTATAAAATTACAAGAGATATTATACTTAAAGAATGTTATGACTGCATAATATGTGCAGATGGAGGCGCAAATCACACCTATAAAATGGATATAATACCAGATTATATCTTAGGAGATTTAGATTCAATAGAAGAAGGGAAGATAAATTTCTATATAAATCAAGGTGTTAAATTTGAAAAATTTCCATCTAAAAAGGATGAAACTGATACAGAGCTATGTCTCTTTTTAGCTAAAACTATTAAAGCTAACCATATTGATTTTTTTGGTGCCCTAGGTGGAAGAATTGACCATACTCTTGCAAATATAAAGCTATTATATTATTTAAAAGAAGATGGAATATATTCTAGGATACTCTCAGATAAAGAAGAGATGTATATAGTTGAAAATGAAGAATTTACCTTGTTTGGAAACAAAGGAGATACTATTTCTGTAATAGCTGTAAAAGGAGATGCTAAAGGAGTAACACTTACTGGTTTAGAATATCCTTTGGATAATTATTATATGAAGTATTCAGTACCTATTGGAATATCCAATGTTATGTTAGGGAATTCTTGTAAAATTAAAGTAGAGCAAGGATGTGTACTTGTAGTTAGAAATTTATAAAAATGGACTTTAATAATTGATTTTATATTACAGAGCAGATACAATCAAGTAAAATATATTTATAATTGTATCTGCTTTTTAGTATATAATTATAAATATATAATAACTTTTGACGCAAGGGGGATTTTTTGTGATAGACAGTATTATTTTCGATTTAGATGGAACTCTATGGGATTCAACTGAAGGAGTATGTAAGGTATGGCAAGAGGTCTTAGATAAACGTGAGGATATAGGTTTAAATGTTACAGTAGAATTATTTAGAAGTGTTATGGGTCTTTCATTTGATGAAATAGCAAAGCGTTTATTTCCAGATTTAGATGAAGAAGAAAGAAAGAATCTATTAGATGAATGTTCTGCAGGAGAATGTGATTACTTATCTGAACATGGAGGTAAATTATTTGAAGATATAGAAAATACTCTCGAGAAATTATATGAAAAATATAAATTATTTATAGTAAGTAATTGTCAAAAAGGATATATAGAATCTTTTTTAAAAGCACACAAGCTAGAAAAGTACTTTATAGATTTTGAGTGTCCTGGCAATACTGGATTGCATAAAGGTGAAAATAATAAACTCATAATTGATAGAAATAAACTAACTAACCCAATCTATATTGGAGACACTCAAGGGGATGCAAATAGTGCTAAATTTGCTGGGATTCCTTTTGTATATGCAAAATATGGTTTTGGAAATGTGGATGAATATGATTATTCTATAGAGTCATTTAAAGATTTGTTAGAACATGATATATTAAAATAAGAGAAGTTTAAAGTTTGTTTTTAAATAACAAAAATAATCTACAGGGGGACTTAAAAATGGAATTACAAGATACTATTTACAAAAGACAAAGTGTAAGAAAATTTAAAGAACAAGATGTTTTAGATGAAGATATTTTGAAAATGGTAAAAGCGGCAGGGGCAGCTCCATCAGGTAAAAACATTCAAAACTGGCATTTTGTAGTTATAAAGCGTCGTGATTTAATGGAAAAGATAGCAGATGTGATAACTAAAAAACAGCAAGAAATACTTGTAGAGATGGATAAAGTATCAGTAGAAAAAGCTAATAGATTTAGAAAATTTGTGCCAAACTTTACTTTGTTTTATTTAAAAGCTCCAGTTTTGGTATTAGTTTTTACAAAGGTATACAATCCATCCGGCTATTATGAGTTAGAACTTATAAATGCACCTAAAGAGACTATAGATAAGTTATTTGTAAGAAATCCAGGCATGCAAAGTTTAGGAGCAGCAATTGAAAACTTTACATTATCAGCAATTGAACTTGGGTATGGTTCTTGTTGGTTGACAAGCCAGAACTATGCAGCAGATGAGATAGAAGCTGTTTTAGAGAAAGAAACAGGATTTGAAAAAGGCGAATATTTCTTGGGAGCAATGTTGGCACTTGGAGTACCAGAAGATAACTTAAGAAGTCCATCTAAAAAACCAGTAGAAGACATATGTACATTTATAAAATAAAAATAAAAATTTTTATAAAAAATAAATAAATTAAAAATAAATATGCAAAAATTAAAAAGTAGATTTTATTGATATTAAATTTATATTTCAGGTTGTTGATTTAATTAATACAATAAGGCCTACTTTTTTGTGTATATTAAAGCAAGTAAATTTAAATCTTTAGAAAATCTTTAGAAAAGTATATATAATATCTTAAGTTTTTAGCTTTAATATTAGATATATAAATAAGGTAAAACAGTATTGAAGTTAAATTAAAGGGAGGGTTCTGAAATGGACATTAAAGATAAATAATTAGAATAGACCACTATAAATTTATAAAAAAATGGAAAAACTTCTATCATATTGTATAATCATATATGTAAAGGTAGTTTATAAATTAATTGATATAAAGGAGATTAAAATGAATTCATATAATATTTTGGTGGTAGAAGATGAAAAAGAAATAGCAGATGCTATAGAAATATACCTTTTAAATCAAGGGTATAATGTTTTTAAAGGTTACAATGGATTGGAAGGTCTTAAAATTATAGAAAGCCAAGAAATACACTTAGCTATAGTTGATATAATGATGCCTCAAATGGATGGAATAACGCTTACAATGAAGCTTAGAGAAAATCATAATTTTCCAGTGATAATGTTATCTGCAAAATCAGAAGAAGTTGATAAAATAATGGGGCTTAACATAGGAGCGGATGATTATGTAACAAAACCCTTTAAGCCATTAGAGTTATTGGCTAGAGTTAATTCTCAACTTAGAAGATATACTAAGTATCTAAATATGATAAAAAATAAAGAAGAAAGTTCAGAAAGTAATGAAGGTGTATTTGTAATAGGTGGATTAGAATTAAATGAAAATACAAAAGAAGTTAGTATTGATGGAAATTATATAAAAACAACTCCTATAGAATTTAAGATATTAAGTTTACTTATGAGAAATGCAGGAAGGGTCTTTTCTGCAGACGAAATATATGAAAGAGTTTGGAATGAAAATGCTGTAAATACAGATACAGTCATGGTACATGTTAGAAATATAAGGGAGAAGATAGAAATCGACCCAAAAAATCCAAAATATTTAAAGGTGGTGTGGGGTGTTGGATACAAAATTGAAAAAATTTAAGGAAAAATATATAATTAGTGCAATAGTTTTTATACTTATGTTATCAGCATCATTAGGTATGATTAGTCAATATCCAACTATACAGGCAGCTTCTAAAGGTGGAGCTAAAAATCCATTTGAGCAAGAAGGATTTGTAGATGACATATATAAAGGAAGTTATGTTTTATATCACAATATGAAAGAAGAACAAGAAGGTAAGATGATACAACCTTCGAAGCTTTTTTTAAGTGAAGAAACTATAAATTATATAAAAAATGCTAGTAAAGAAAAAAGCACATATGAAGGTTCAGATACCTATTATTCTGATGATAGTATTAATGCAGATTTTAATGAAAACTTTGATGAATGGGAATCTTTTATTAATAATTCAAGTAAAAATTTAAAATATTATTTAGTTGATAAAGAAAATAACTTTGAGCTTTTTAATGAGAATAAAGAATTAAAAGCACTTGATACAACAAAAAATGATGTATCAAAAGAAGAGTCTGATAAAAATCAGCCTCAAGATACAACTATGAATGATGAAGAAAGACAAGAAAAGATTAAAAATATAAAAGCAAATTATAGATTTTATCTTGTAATGAATTTTGATAAAGATGGAAAAGTAAATATTGTAGACTCTTATGGAGTAAATCAAAGCATTATCAGCCAAATGTTATTATCTAAATCTAGAGAAGATTTGATGGATACAGATTTAGGTGGGAATTCAATCTCATATAAATTATCCCCAATAAAAAATAAAACATTAGTATATGCTGTACCTAAAGTAATAAGCCAAGATAGTTCATATAGCTCATATAATGATTATGGAATGATTTATAGTAGTGATGATATAAGTGGATATATAAATAATGTAGAGAATAATTCGTATTATAAGATTTCTGCAATGATTATAAAAATCATAATATCTATAGTTGTAATTGTAGCTGTAGTATTTCCATATAGAAAATCTAAAGAGTTATTAGGGTTTGAGATAATCACAAGAATACCATTAGAGATACTTTTTATTGCTATTGCTATTATACAGGGTATTGTAGATTTATATCCTACTGGTATAATAAGTAACACATTGAATGGAAATTATGTAGAGTATCTAATAAATAATGATATAAGTAGTAAAATGGCAAATATATTAGTAAGCTCAATGAATTTAATTTATTGGTTTGTAGCCTTCTCAATAATATTTGTATTTATAGCACTTTTAAAACATATTTTAAACTTTGGAATAAAAGAATACTTTGTAAAAAATACTTTGACAGGAATGTTTTTAAAATGGTTTAAAAAATCAAGTAAAGTAGTTATTAATCAAGTTAGAATGACAAATTTAAAAGAAAAGCCAAATAAAACTATAGCTATAATTCTATCAGTAAACTTATTAATTATAGTTATAATGTGTAGTATGTGGTTCTTTGGAATAATACTTGCATTAATTTACTCAGTAGTTTTATTTAAGTTATTGTCAGACTACTCTAAGAAAACAATATGTGAATACAATCAACTTTTAGATGTTACAAAGAAAATTTCAGATGGAAATTTAGAAGTAAATATGGAAGATGATTTAGGGTTCTTTAATCCTATCAAAGATGAGCTTGGAAATATTCAATCTGGATTTAAAAAAGCTGTTGATGAAGAAGTTAAAAGTCAAAAGATGAAAACAGAGCTTATATCAAATGTATCACATGACTTAAAAACACCTTTGACATCTATAATCACTTATATAGATTTACTAAAGGATGAAAATATAACAGATGAAAATCGTAAAATGTATATTGATACATTGGATAGAAAGTCACAAAGACTACAACATTTAATAGAAGATTTATTTGAAGTGAGCAAGGTAAATAGTGGAGATGTGCATTTAAATATAGTAAATGTAGATATTATATCTCTAATGAAACAGACATTACTGGAATTAGATGATAAAATAGCAGAGTCATCACTGAAGGTAAGAAATAATTTTTCAAGTGAAAAAATAATATTACCATTAGATAGTCAACGCACATTTAGAGTATTTGAGAATCTTATAATAAATATAAGTAAATACGCAATGCCAAATTCAAGAGTATATATTGATATTTTAGAAACAGATAGACAAGTAAATATCATGCTTAAAAATATGTCAGCAACTGAAATTGATTTTAGTGTAGATGATATAATGGAGAGATTTGTAAGAGGAGATAAGTCACGTAATACAGAAGGTTCTGGACTTGGTCTAGCAATAGCAAAAAGTTTTGTAGAGCTACAAGGTGGTAAAATGAAGATAGATATAGATGGAGATTTATTTAAAGTTACAATTACTTTTAATAAAAACTAAGTTAGATTTTTATCACAGATTATAACTATAGAATTTGCAAAATAAAATTTTTTAAGAGTGCTATTTTAAAGTAGCACTCTTTTTATTGATTTACATTGAGTATTATCTTGTATAGAATAATATGGAATCTCTCAGAAACTTTGCCAGCCCAGGTTGTTCTTTATTATAATATGATGTAAAACGGTCATCATTTACATACATCTGCGCTAAAGCAGCATGAGCTTCCTTAGAGTATGTATTCCAAGTGTAACTCAACCATTTGTGATGTAATCTTGCAACTTCTTGAGAAAGTTCATTAGATGCATCACCAGTTTCAAAAGCTTGTTTGAGTTTACTAATTATCTCAACACTTAAATCTTGCCAATCCTCATAATCTTTTTTAGACATATTTTTAAATTTTTTATTTGATTGATTGATTACATCTTCACCATATTTTTCTCTAATTTCAGTTCCATAATTTTTTTCATTTTCATCAATCATCTTTTCTTTAAAACCTTCAAATTTTTCTAAATCTGTCATAATATATTTTCCTTCCTTTAATGCTATAGTTTTAGTTACATTTTCTATCAGTAAGTCAATTTGTTTTCTTTTAGCTAGTAATTTGCTATGATGTTGTTTTAATGCACTTAGACTGTCAAAAGTTGGTGAATTTATAATGCTTTTTATATTTTCTAAGCTAATACCTAACTCTCTATAAAAAAGTATTTGTTGTAGCTTATTAACTTCATTTTGACCATATATACGATAACCTGAGGAATTTATTTTAAGTGGCTTAAGAAGCTCGATTTCATCATAGTATCTAAGGGTTCTAGTACTTATACCAGCTATTTTACTTAATTTCTGAACTGTATATTCCATAAGTAATACCTCCTATAAATTAAATATACACTTTTACGTAACGTCAATGTCAATACATTAAAATATAAAAATGTATATCTTTTAATAAAAATATAAAAAAATATCTTTATTGGATATTTTAATCATAAGTGTCAATAATCACTAGTGAAAATTAAAAAATAAAATTTATAGATTATTTTTATCAAAAGATAGAGAATCTATAACCTGGGAGGAATTGTATGAATTTAAAAAGAAGCAAAGAAAAACGTGAAGAATATAGAAGGCTGTATTCAGATAAAGAAAGTTTTTTAAGTTTGATTCAAAATTTTACAAGCGTCTCAATAGCAAAGGAATTAACTCTTAAAAATATAGAGTTAGAAACATCTTTTATATGTGAATATAAAGGAAAGGAGGTAGATATAATTTATAAAATTTTTTCTAAAAATCGTAAAATTTCACACTATATAGTGTTGGAGTTTCAAACAGAAATGGATACAGAGATTGTACCAAGGTTAAAATCATACAGAGAGCAAATTTGGAAAAGCTTTATAATGAAAAAGAGTCTTGAAGAAATAGAGCGCAAAGATTTTAAACTCCCAAAAGTTATACCAGTAGTTTTATATAGTGGACCTGAAAGGTTAAGTAAAAAAAGAGGTATTTTAGATATTATAGAATCTGCATCAGAAGATAGTAATAATTCCAGTATAAAAAATTAAAATTACATAATGTGTTTATCGGTCTAAAATGGGAACTTATCGCATAAACTTAAATATGAAAATATTTGTAGATACAAGTTCTATGTGGAGGTGTTCCATGAGAAATAACAAGTCTAAGGTATTGCTAGGAATACTGTGTCTAGCAACAGGAATGGCAGTAATTTTATCTATGTTGCTTCCTGGCTGGATTTGGTCAGCACTTACCGCATTAATACTTATTGGATGTGGAGCATTATTATTTTTTTGTTAAAATAATTTTAACTATAAAGTGTGGGGTGAGTATTGATGAAAGTAGTAACAATAAAGTTACCAAAATGGATTTCAAACATAGTTTTAAAATTTATGAGAAAGAGTAAAAATGATTAAATTTAAAAAGCCTACTTTCGGAAGTAGGCTTTTAAACGTGGCTATTAAGCTCTTTCAATTTTACCAGAACGTAAACATCTAGTACAAACTTTTACTCTCTTAGGAGCTCCATCTATAATCGCTCTTACGCTTCTTAAATTAGCTGACCATGTTCTTTTATTATGTTTATTTGAGTGTGATACTTGGTTTCCAGAAACCTTACCTTTACCACATACGCTACATACTTTTGCCATCTACGCACACCTCCTTAAAATGATAACTATTTAAAGACTAAAAACATATTTATATTATCATAAATAACAAAAATTTGCAATAGAAATATATATTTGCCTTACATATATTGAAGAATTTCTTATTATCATATAAAAT
>NZ_JAGWCT010000051.1:0-28031 GCF_020657815.1 Clostridioides sp. ZZV15-6597
GTCTTATATTTTATCATAATTTAAAGTTTATTAATAATGCAATAAAATAAATAAAGAGGCTGTATAAAATACAGCCTCTCAAAGTTAATATTTATAATCATATAATTTTTCTAACTTCTTTTCTAATTTCTTTTTTCTATCTAAACCTAAAACTCTTATAAAGTTATTTCCTACAAAAATACAATTATTGCTGAGATAAAATTCACACTTATCTAAATTTACAATATAACTGTTACTACATTTGAAAAAATTTTCTTCTTTCAGTAGTTTTTTTATACTAGAAGAATTTTCTCCAATATAATAAGTTTCATTTTCTGTATAAATTTTTGATTCATACTCTTGCTTTTCTATGTACAAAATCTCTTTAATGTTAATTGAAAAACGTTTATCTTCGTGTTCAATATTAATAAAACATTCCTCTTTCATTACCATCCCTCCAAGTATTCTTATTAATTTAATTTTAGTGTTTTTTATCAATTTAATCTATCGGAAATATATGTAAGATTAGTCTATTTGAAATATTTATAAAGTTATTTTTGATATTGACTTACAAACTCATTTTTTGGCATTAATTTTTAAAGTTAAAGTAGCCTATTATAAATAATATCAGTAATTATAGATACATATTTCTTTAATAAAATAACTCTTCAATAAAGTTGTGTAAAATTATACATATAAAAGTAAATATTGACTTTTATATGTATAATTTTAAGGATTAAGATTTAATTACAGATTTGTTAAAATAATTTTATACTTCTTAATTATCAATTGAAAGTTCATAGACATATCACAAATATATAGCCAAAATCAATCTTGTGGTAACAACTAACAAACACAGATTATCTATAAAGTCTAAAGTAAAAAATATGGAATTATATAACTTGCAAAAGATTTCAGATTTGCACAAAGGATACTACAAAGTGTCTCTTGTCTTATTCACGGTCCAAAGACAATTATTATAATAGCTGGAATGAACAAAGTAGTTGATGATATTCAGTCTGCCAGTGGAAGAATTTGAACATTTACTTGTTCTGCACTAGCATTAAATTGAAAACGTAAGGCCCCTTTAGAAAAAACTACTCATTACAAGGTAAGCATTTCTTGAAATTATTAAAAAGTTGATAAGTAATATTACATGGTATAGTTATGGACATAAAAAAACAGTCTATATGTTAAAATAAACTGTTCTATAAACTAAAACTTGATAATTTTTAAAATTGAACCTGTATAATTATATCTATAGGTTCACAATAACAATCAATCCTAAAAATCCTATCATAAGAATTGTTCTAATCAAAGCTAATACATTGATAATTATTTTTGTCTTATGTTTTTATATATACTATCAATAATCCTTTTGTAATATTGTACTGTCTAGACTTCATACTTTATATCCGTTCTAATTACTATTTTCCATCTGTTTATGTGCTTCTATTTTTTCATATCCAAGAATCTTGTATTCACAAAAGATATGTGAAAATACTCTTTTTTATTCTGAATAACTTGCTTCAATTTATTTAAAAATCTGCATAATATGTTGTCACTATTAGTTCTTCATAGTATTCTAACTTTAATACCATCTAATAATAGGAGGAATTTATGAACTACTTAATAGTTTTCTTAATAAGGTTATTTATATATTTTTTACTCCTACCATACAACTTAGGAATATCTGATTTAATCTTACTTATTTCACTAATACACTCATTTTAAAGAATCTTATCACAATCAACTTTATCTACTTCACCAGATAATTCAAGTTTCAATATTTTAAAACAAATAAGCTATAATATATCAATTAGAAATATTCACTAAGCTATTTTTATATGTATTAATTAATTTATTATATTATCTTTTTTAGCTTTAATTTTAAGTATTATACGTATTAATACAAATATTGAGATATTGGACAATATCAATAGTAAAACTATTACTAGAAAAACAACTCTCTTTTCAGGAGAAATTTTTAAAAGATTAATAATATAATCGTAAAGTATAAAAAAAGATAATAAATTTGCTATCATTGGAACACATATATACAATTCTTTTTTACTAATTTTAAAATTAGTAAAAGAAATTTTATATATGTACAATAATATAATTAAAATCAATTTTCCAAAAAAGATAGCTTCATATCTGTATAAATTTCCATTAAGTAAAATATTCATATTATCTAAATTGTTCATTGAAACTACTAATAGCATACTCAATGCATTTATACCTATTAACACCATCCAATAAAAAAACAAAATCACTAAACATTTATATATATTGACCTTATAATTTGACTTATAAAAAATAAAGGTTATAAGAATACATATCCATATTCTATCATTAGCTCCTACATTTATATAAAAAGAACAAATAATGAGAAAAACAGAAAATAAGAAAGATATATTTAACTTTATTAAATTAGTTTTTACTTTACTTGTATAATCAAATACTTTCTTGCATGCCCATATCTCTATAATAGAAGAAACAATTGTTATAAACGTGTCTAGCATAATAACTCCCCAAAAATAATTAATTTATATCTTCACAATAAAATATACCATTAAAAATACATACTCATTATAACATAAAAAGACACTTAAATTTGATATTATTACTTAATGATTTTAATAATAGTATAAAATCAACTATGAAATATTGACAATTAAGTTGTTAACAATACAATCAGAAAATATAAAAATTATTTCTTCATTTTATTTTAATTATGCTTAAAAATATAAGTCGACTCTAAGAACAATTAGAAACAATTAAGGCAGTTTGATATGATTAAATAAAATAATTGCTTGAATTAAGAAAAAATATTGAATTAAAAGATTATTTTTAAAACTAAAAACATAGAGCACTAAAATAGGTGGTATCATTTAATTTGATACCATCTACTTTAATCATTATAGGTATTTTACTGAATTTACGCCTATTAATCATCAATTTATAAATAGTTGATAACTTATTAAATAATACCAGCATAGATTCTTGTATATATCTATCTATTAAAAACTTAAGCATGCAAACACATATACTTATTCATCCTTTAAATTTTTAAAATGATTTTCAAATAAATCTAATGCATTTTTGTCAATAACTTCATCTTCATGTAATGCTGAAAGTAAACTTTGCAAAGAATTATCATGTATATTACTTAAAAAATCTTTTGTCTCAACATTTAAATATTCTTTGTGTCCAACAACTATCGTATAATGAGTATATCTATCTATTTTTTCTGCATCCAAGAAATGCTTTTTAACAAGTCTTGATAAAAGTGTCAATGTTGTTGTTTGTTTCCATCCATATTTTTGTTCCATAGCTTCAATAGTTTCTTTTGATGTCACTGTATCATTTTTTTCCCAAATAAACTTCATAACTTTTAACTCTGCTTGTGGTATTTTTGAAATTGTCATAACCTTACGCCCCTCTCAAACTTTTATTAAATTAATACTATCGCAATATAGTTTTTAAGTCAAAGATTTTGTCGATAATAATATTTTCCAATTTTTTCCATAATTTATTTCTTGATATAATTCTATAACAAATTACATAAGAAATGTTTATTCTACATTATGAAATTAAATATATACACTATTAAAAAACTAAAAATTTAAACTTTTCTTTAATTGATATATAAAAATTGGATATATAGCATTTATATTTGACATTTTCTTTGAAAGAATCGTACAAAAATTAAAAAATAATTTGTGTTCGATTTTCTTATAATATCACTTTTTTATTATTACGCTTTCAATTATAACTTTGCTATCTTGTATCTTTGACAACTATTTCATTTGGTATGGATGTTTATTTGCTTTTACATTTCATTTTATATTTCCTCACTTTAACTTATATATCCGATTTAAACACCATGTTCCTGGCGTATTCACATCCATAATCTTTTTACCAATCTGTATCTGGCTACTTTATATTACATCGAATATGCTTAATTATAGTCTGTTTAAACTTTCACTTTCCTGTTTTATTGGTACAATTTTATTAGTAATAATATTTGTTTCACTTCATAAAGCTATGAAATTTTTTGAGTATTTACTAATAATGTATCAGGGTGAAAATAATCATTAGTTTTAGATATTATTATAATTTCTACCATTATACAACAGGCAAACAAATGGTACAAGGAGGTTGTAAAAACACAATTTTAAGGTTAATAAAAATAAAAGAATTCATAAAAATGAATTCTTTTATCTATAATTTTGATTAGTTTTTTAAATATAGTACTAAAGCTACTCTTCCTTTTTATCAAAGTTTAAAGATTATTTTACATTATCTTTAGTAAATAATCCAGTAAATTTATACATCCAAAGTGCATTCAAAAATAATAATATACTTGTTGAGAAAAATACTGTTCTAATACCTAAATGGGCCGATATTTGTCCCCCTAAAAAAGCTTCTGATGAACATCCCATATACTGAGCAGATGCATTATATCCAAATATTTTTCCAACATATTCTTCTGGTGCAATTTTTTTTAATAAACTATTTACAGAAGGATTAAGCCCTGCCACTGATAATCCTAATAAAAATCTCATAAACATCAGTTGCCATGCAGTTCTTACAAAAGCTTGTGGTATAAATATAATTCCTGCCCATAAAAGTGAAATTAGTAATACCTTTTGAGGTCCTATTTTATCTGACATTTTTCCAAGTTTTTGAGCTGCCAATAGGTTTGCTAATCCTGATGCAGAAAATGTCAATCCTGCTATTAAAGCTACATTTGATGCAAAATTTGTAAGCTGTGATATATATATTGTTACAATTGGTTCTATAGAATATAATGCCAGCTGAGTAATAAATGTAGTCACAAAAATAGATGCAATTAAAAACTTATTTGGCAATGGATTTAATTGTTCTTTAGGTATAGAAATTAACTCTTTTATTTCTTTAGGTCTAAAATTATCTACTACAAACAGAATAGATATGATAAATGATACAAATAATAATCCTCCTGTTATAATAAATACACTTTTAAGTCCTAAAATTGATTCTATATACCCTCCTACTGTTGGCCCAATTAATGAACCAGTAGTTGATGCAGTTGCAAGTGTACCTAAGGCCCAACCAGAATGATTTTTATCTGTCTGAGTTGCAATCAGTGTAGTACATGCAGTTGCATAACCTGTAAAAACACCTTGAAGAATCCTTAGCCCTAATAGCTGATAAACATTTTGTACAAATGCCATGGTAAATATCACTATTCCCATACCAATACTTGCACGTAAAAGCATTGATTTTCTTCCATATTTATCAGCAGCTTTCCCTCAAATTGGCGAAAAAAATGCTGCTACTACAAAAGTACATCCAAAAATCATACCTGAATACTGTTGTATTAAGCCTACATCAGTTACACCCAACTGCTTAATATATAATGGAAGTATAGGTGCTATTTGGCTCATACCTATAGAACTAAAGAACATCCCTATCCAACATACAAATAAATTTCTTTTCCACAATTCCATATAGAACTACACCCCCTAAATTTTAAATTTCTTTGACAGCACTATAATTTTATTACCTTATACTATTAATTATAAAGTTTAAAAAACTTAATTTCCATGGATATCCATAAAAATAAAAATATTTTATGGATATTTCTATCTATTTCAAAAATAAATTTCAAATTTTTAAAAATTTACTTACGACAAAATTTTTCTTCATGTATAATCCTAATAGAAATAAATTACACTTGGAGGTAAATGAATATGCCACAAAATAGAAAAGAAAGTTTAATATTTACAGTGATTATGTGTGCCTTTATGGTATTTTTTATGAGTGTCTATAATGTCTCTTTGCATGAAGGCCTTTCGCTAGAAACTGTAAAAAATGCTTGGATGAGTTTTCCACTAGCATATGTAGTAGGTATGATTTTTGATTGGTTTGTTGTTTCTAAAATTGCTAAAAAAATCGCATTTCGCATTGTAAATCCAGAAAGTAGACAAATTGCAAAGGCCATTGTTATATCAAGTTGTATGGTATGTGGAATGGTTATATGTATGTCTTTATTTGGAGCCATTGAATCAGTTGGTTTCTCTAGTACAATCTTATTTGTATGGGTTGTTAATATATTCAACAACTTTATTATTGCATTGCCATTACAACTACTAATTGCAGGCCCTTTAGTGAGATTTGTTTTTAGGAGGTTATTTCCTGAAGGAATAATTGTAGATTGTTTATAACTATACAAAACTACATAAGACTTTATACTATAAGTATACTTATCCCAAATCAAGCTACTACACTATACAATAATTTTTAATTAGTGGCAAATAAATTTGTTACCAAATTTATTTGCCATCAAATTCATCGTTAATTATATTTTAGATTTATGAAATTCCATTCAAATTTATTAAATTTAATTTTCACATTATGTTCAAATTCACTCTTGGCAATGTATTTTTCATTTTGTAGAATCAAGTAAAAATTTTATTATATAGTAGACTACCACTATTTTCATACTTACTCCCCTCTAAAAATAAAGTATGCTTATCATAATCAGTCATTACCAGTTAATCTATGATATAGGTGACAAATTAAATTCTTTTATGAATATTTTAATAGGTACTTTCGATAATTCTGAACAACACAAGGAATTACAAAATAGAAGAATCAAATTGACTTCTTATGAGATTCCAAATGGTTATGATAAAATAGCTTTTACTTATTAAAAATTAGGAAATATAGAATATTCCAGTTTGAAGATTTCAGAAAAATTCACTCAATCCACCCATCTTTTTTTTTATAATATTGTCTAGGAAATTCATAGTTTGAAAACATTAATGGAGATAGAGAATACGAGTAACTACCAGCATTATTAATTGAAACCACATCTCCTATAACTGCCTTTTTTAATTTAACATTATTGGCTAATACATCTAATGATGTACAAAGATTTCCAACTATTGTTACATACTCTTCTTCTTCTGAACTACTTAATACTGAAAAAGAAAATGCATGATTTGATGTATATAATGGTTCTTGCCCTTCTAATTCTACACCACAAGTTACTTTCTCAATTAAATTAGAAATAATAGGTCTCATAAATCCATTAAGACCATTTCTTACAACAAGATACTTTGTCCCTCTTGATACCTTAATATCGACAATTTTAGTATAGTAATTGCCTGATGTGCAAACTACAAAACGACCTGATTCAATAAAGAGTCTAGCCTTTAATGTATTTGCATTAGTAGAAACAATCTTTTCAGTTAATATCGAAAGCTTTTTAAAATTAACTGGACTTTCTTTAAGATTATCATATGCTACTCCAATACCACTACCAAAATTTATAAACTCAATGTTTATATGTTCACTTTTATTTAAATTTAATGCTATGAGAAAACATTTTTCATAATAACATCCTAACTTTTCAAAATCTAGCACTTGAGATTTAATATGTATATGTATCCCAACTACAGATATATAGTTACAAAGATTTAGTATTTTAAAAACATTATCTATATCTTCTATATCAATACCAAACTTGCTTGATATAGAGCTATCATCATCCATAGTAAAATCAGGATTTATTCTAAGACCTATTTTAATTTTTTTATTATGTTTTTTTGATATTTTATTTATAAGTTCTATTTCTGTTATACTATCTGCAATAATTATACACTTATCTAAAACAGCTTCTATATCCTCTTCTGTCTTTCCTGGTGCAGAATAGTAAATATTATCTCTAACCACTCCACATTCTTTTGAAATCAATACTTCTTTCATTGATGCCGCATCTGTTCCAAACCCTTGTTTAGCAATACTTTTCACAATTTTATTATATGGATTTGTTTTTATGGAATATAAAAAGTCAAAACCTAAAATATTATTTTTTAACTCCATACATCTTTCGATTATATTAACCTCATCATATATATAACATGGTGCATGTTCTTTTATAAAGTTATATTCTTGATTTAAATACATATTTTATACCTCCATGGTTATAGATGATTTTATTAATTAAGTTCCTATACTAATTATAATATATTTTACTATAGAAATAATTTATTTCAACTTTGTTACAGATTAAAAAAGTATATTGTTGTTAATGTATTCTCGTAGTATCCTAAGTTTATATTAAACTTTAAAATTGTGAGGTTATATATGAAATTTTTAATAGTCTTTTTAGCATATTTTTTAATGTATATTTTACTGGTACGTATTGGAAAAAGAATTAATAAAGTATATCCATACAAAAATCATATTTTTACATGGATGATTTTAATTTTACTAGCATTCTACATAGTTACTAATATTGCTAGTTTTCTAAAAGTACTTCTTTAGACTATTGGTTTTAAACTACCAAATAAAATAAAAATCATTCTATGTAATATATATTTAAAAAGTTTTTATAAAATCTAAATATTACTATATGATTAAAAATTATTTTAAAATAATATGGAGGTGTTAATATGAAAGTATGTATTCTTATGGGAAGCCCTAAGAAGAATGGCAATACAGCTTCTATTTTAGAGCCATTTATAGAAGAACTAGAAAACTATAATGCAAATCTTGAAATGTTATGGTTATATGATTATCAAATAGAACCTTGTATTGCCTGTAAAAAATGTCAGAAAAATTTATCTTCTTTTGGATGTTGTCATGATGATGATGTTCATAAAATTTTCAAAAAAGTTCTTATGTGTGATTTGATTATTCTTGCAACTCCAATTTATTCTTGGTATTGCACTGCTCCAATGAAAGCATTGCTTGATAGATTGGTATATGGTATGAATAAATACTATGGTGATGAAAAAGGACCAGCACTATGGTCAGGAAAATCACTAGCACTTATTACAACTTGTGGATATAGCCCTGAAAAAGGAGCTGATATCTGGGAAGATGGTATAAAGCGTTATTGCAAACATTCACAGTTGAAATATATAGGAATGCTTGTTGAACGTGATTTAGGTAAACCTAATTTTATGGATACTGAAAAAGAAGAACACTCTCGTCAATTTGCAAAATATATTTATAACATTGTACATAATTCATTTAAAGCAGATAACTATTAACTATACTACAATAAAATACTATTTTTTGAGACACAATTTTTTGTTTACAGTTATCTAAATTTTATAACTTAATAATACAAATAAAACAAATAAAGCTTATATAATTTAAAAATTATATAAGCTTTATTTCCACCTGTATTTTAGTTTTGAAATGATATATCATTTATACCACTATTTTTCACCTCTATAATTGGATGGCCATTACCTAAAGTATAATCATTAGACCAACCTTCTGGTAACTTGTTTAATCCTCTATTATCCAATTTTAAGTGTAAATTTGATGGTTCTTTTTTTAATTTTAATTTAAATACACCACTAAATATATCTGTGTCATCTTTCCCAAACACGCTTATATTTCCATTTATATTTGTAGCAGTTACCCCAACAATACCATTATTAGCTCTAAACTTTATTTCAGACAATATAGATTCAGCAGATACACTTGAAACTCCGTTATTAATATTTATATTAAAAGGATATGTTATATCACTATCTTCAACGTTTACAGTTCCATTATCAACATTAATTGTAGCTCCTCCTTTGATATTATAAACTCTTACTGACCCATTTCCAGTATCTATCTTAAAATTAGAATAAACTCTATCAGGAATTCCTATCTTTAATATATTTACCATCTTATCTTTACTTGCATTTATAATATTATCACCATTCATATCTTCTACAGTATTATCTGTATTTTTTTCTATTTTTTTCTTAGCACTTACAACCACCTTACCATTTTTTACATTATTAGAAGATTCTTCTTTATTTACAGAAAAAGTACAATTTTTTTCATTGCTAACACTAACATAATCAAATTCAAATTTATTAGTATCTGTCTTTTCAATAATTACACCTAAATTATCCATCTCTATAGACATTTCAGATACTTCATTTCCATCAATTGTAGTTAAATGTTTTATTATATTTGGTGTTATGTCCATGTCACTATACTCTGCTATATCTAAACATTGTTTATATGTATTTGAATCGATTCCCCCAACTTTAGTTATACTTTTAGCTCCTTTTAATATGCTTTTATTACTTCCATCAGCAACTAAAACGATTGGTTTTTCTTTTGCTAGAGGAGATAATGTCAATGCATCTATTAATTGATATCCTTTTGTTATGTAAAAACCATTTGCCCCATTATAAAACTTTTCTATTACTTTTTTATTAGTTTCAAATCTATCATTTCCCCCAACTCTAGTTGCATTGGTCTCTTTTATTAACTTTTCATCTATTGCAGAACTACCTCCTATAGCATAAACACTTAACTCTTTAGTACTAAACGGAATTTTTTTACCATCTGTAAGTATTATTGGCACCTTATTTTTTGCTGCTACAGGTGCTATACTCATAGCATCAGCCTCACCGACAAATCCATTTGTTATCATAACTTCTTTTACTTTACTAACTCCATTTATTTTTTTTGCTACATTGTAACTAGTTTCAATTCTACTATTTCCACTTATTCTTTCTACTTCAATATTTTTTCTTTTTATATCTTTTTCTACTGAACTATCAATTGTATTATAACCACCAATTATATATACTTTTTTTACGACATTCAAATTCTTATTATTTAATCTATTTAATGTCGCATTTGGTAGTTCATTTTTTTTAGTTAAAAGTATTGGAGCATTGATAGTACCTGATAGCCCACTTGATGAAAGCCCATCAGATAAATTTTTATCTCCATTAACTAATATTACAGTGTCATAAGTCTGCTTATCTGCTATAAGTCCTGCTGTTTCATATCTATCAGTTCCTATTATAGAATCCTCTTTAATTTGTGCACTTGCAGTTAAACTATTAAAAAAAAATAGAGTCAAAGCCAAAGTTGATATACCTATTTTTTTACTGAATTTTTTGAACTTTTTATTCATAATCCCTACTATTTCCCCCTTCTTATAATTAATTATTTTTTTAATTTTTATAAATTTACCTCTTTATTTACAAATTATAGCATAATTTTATAATTAAATAGCTATTCTCTTAAAATTATTTAATATAAAAAAGCTGTATTTCTATTTATTAATTAATAGTCAAGTAAGTAATAAATAGAAATACAGCTTAAAATATTCGACTTTTTACCAAGGTTATTTCATCTGATTAATAAACTAGAAATTTACACTTTACCAAATATAAGGTATAATACGATATTTCGTTTTTTGACAATATTCCTTATATCCATCAAGTTCAGCACTAAGTAACTTCTCTTCATCTAATATCCGAAACACAATTATTATGCATAAAGTAATTGCAGCAATCATTCCCCACCATGAATTCAGTGCTAGAGGTGTAAAAAGTATAATTAATATAGCACCTAGATACATAGGATGTCGCACAACTGAATATGGTCCATCAGTAATCACTTTTTGATTACTCATAACAGTTATAACTTTTGATGTAAAGGAATTGTATCGAAAAACAAAGAATACAATTATAAATCCAATTAAAATAAGTACATCTGATATTATTGTCAAAATAAGTGGAATACTAGACCAAGCAAAGCGGTTATCTAGAGCTGGTACTTCTAGCAATCCAAATAAGAAAAGAAATCCAGCAATACTTTGACCAAGTATTTGTTGTGGCAATTTGATGGCAAATTTTATTTTTATCTCTTTTTTTCAAAGATACTTGTATTAAAATATTTTTATTGCATAGTTTGATATTTTTCAGTATTTATACAGCTTTTATCATCATCTTGCCACCATCAAATACATATTCAACCATATTGTGTTCATATAAATATGTTATATAAGAACGTATTGTACTACCAACTAGAACGTATTGATTAGCATCTAATTTAACGTTGTACACATCACACATTTTTTCAATGACTTCATCAATCATAATTGGTTCACAACAAACCTTTTTAATATTAGATATTATCTCTTCCATCTTCTCTTTATTGACATCAATTAAATCTTGTATACTTGTAGTCTTGACAGAGTGACTTGGAACAAAAAAATCTGCATCAAGAGTTTTCATTTTTTCTAACGTTTTAAATTGTGAATCTATATCCAATAAAAAAAAGAAATGATATTTACTAATTATATTTTCTGGTGTAAGGCTATCTGCAACAAACAAAACATTATCTGGAGTTCTAACACCAATCATTTCAAAATAATGACCAGGAAGAGAAATCGCTTCAAGTTCTGTATCTAAAATTTTCCCATTTGAAGGTATAATATAATCAACTTCACTCTCTTTTGCTAATAAAAATTTATTTTTTAATGCTTTACTTGGATACCCTCCATACAAAAATGCTGATTCTAATATTGGATTTTCTGTAAAGTATCCTTCTATTTTAGTTGTAGCAATCTTGCATTTTGTTTGATTTTTCAAATATGCATTCCCTCCTATGTGGTCTGCATTTGAATGAGTGTTTATTATTAGTTTAGGATTTAAATTATGCTCCTCTAATAGTCTAAGAACTTGTCTGGCTGTATCTTTGTTATTTCCACTGTCAATTAAAATTGCATTATTTCCATCTACATATACACCTACTATTGTAGGAAGTGGGATATAATATGTATTTCCTTCTATATGTTCTAAAGTCAGTTTAGCCATTTTATAACCTCCCTTAAATTTATTTTTAATTATAGCATTAATTTTCAGAAAATTCCAATCAAATTATTTTTATAATATGTTTTTATTTTTTTTATTAAAAATTGGAAAAACTATATGATATATATTATAATCTATATATAAGGAGTGATGTTATTGAAAAAAGATAGAATAACTTTTTCAGAAATTTTAATATTAATTGTAGGCTGTATATTAATGGCAATTTCTCTTAACATGTTTTTTAATCCACATGCAATTGCTGCTGGTGGTATAACAGGTCTTGGAGTTGTTTTAAATTCATTATTTGGTGTACAACTTTGGATTGTCAATTTACTTTTAAATATACCTCTATTCATATTTGCTTACAGAATACTTTCAAAGAAAGATTGCTTTAAAACAGTCTTAGGTATAATTTTTCTTACTATAGCACTTAAAGTTACTGCAAATATGACTACACTAGATATTACAAATGATATGTATCTTGCAATTATATCTGGTTCTATTTTAATGGGAGTTGGTCAAGGCCTTATTTTTAGAATAAATGGCTCTACAGGTGGAACCGATTTGATGGCACTCCTATTAAATAAATATTTTCCTACACTTAGTATCCCTGTTTTGATGGGTATTGTCGACTGTGTTGTAGTAGTACTATCGGGAATAGTAAATAGACAAGTTGAGATTGCACTTTATTCAACTGTAGCACTATACATTTTAGTAAAAATTAGTGACTTACTTATTGAAGGATTTAATTATTCAAAATCATTTACTATTATATCTGACCTTTCATCAGACATAAGTAAAAGAATAATGGAAGATTTAGATAGAGGCGCAACTATTCTAAAAGGCGAAGGTGCTTATACTGGAGAAAATAAAAATGTACTTTTGGTTGTAGTTGAGAAAAAAGAAGTTGTTGAACTAAAAAAATTAGTGAAAAGTGTCGATCCTAATGCATTTATAATAATTACAGATATACATGAAGCTTTAGGAAATGGATTTAAAAAAATAGAATAATCACAAAAACAAATAGCAAGCATAAATTTCAGATATAAAAAACTTATATTTTTATATTTGAAAATTGTGCTTGCTGTTTTTCATACAATAAACAATCAAAAAATACACCACTTAGATTTAATTTTAAATTTATCTCATTGTGCTAAATTTACATTATTTATTAGTTTAATATCTATATTTTATATACTTTCCTATCAATATAAATTTAAAATAGATTAATTACATTGACACAAATCTGTATAAAATATATGTTAAATTATCTACTACTATAATAAGTAATTGTAATTTACATATAAATTACGATTACTTATCTATAAATTTCTTTTTTATCTTACTATCAATGATAGGTATAGGAATTATCATCCCAATTATACTGATTAAAAGATTAATCAAACTTAAGTATTCAGGTCTAATTTTTATAAAAATTTTATTCAAACATACAACAATTACTAAAAATAATCCTATAATAATCCATATATATCTCCCAACTTTATATAAATTTCTATACATATAATCTTATCTACAAACTACAAGTTTTTATAATTATTATTCTCCATTATATCATTTATTGAATTTTTTAACAATTAAACGAAATATAAACTTAAACACCTATGCAATTACTAATTATAAAGTATTTTAAAATTACACAAGACCTATATTTATGGATTATAAGATATTTATATAATAAATGATTCATAAATATAGCCAAATTGGTCTAAATATGTATATAATAAAAATAATATGATGATTATATTTAACACTGTCAATAAAACTAAAAATATTAAAAAGGAGAACTTAAAATGAGTGTTAATTTACAAAAAGGACAAAGAGTAAGTTTAGTAAAAGATGCTAATCCTGTAAAAAATTTAGTTGTAGGATTAGGGTGGGATATGAACAAACTAGGTAAGAAAAACTATGATTTAGATGCATTTGCAATAGCATTAACTAATGAAGATAAAATGAAATCATCAAAAGACTTAGTTTATTTTGGACATCTTAAACATCCTTCTAAATCTATCATACATACTGGTGATAACTTAACTGGAAGAGGCGAAGGAGACGATGAACAAATAAATGTTAATTTAGGTGAGATACCTGAATATGTACACAAAATAGTTTTTGGAGTTTCTATATACAGAGCTAAAAAAAGAAATCAAGATTTTGGCCAGATGAATAATTCTTTTATAAGGCTAGTTGATTCAAATTCTAGACAAGAATTATTTAAATATAACCTTCAAGAAGACTTTTCTGGTAAAGTAACAGTTTTGGCAGGCGAAATTTATCGCAGAAATGAAGAATGGAAATTTAATGCCCTAGGAATTGGTCAAAATGAAGAGCTTCATGAATTAACTGATATATATCGTTAATACTAACTATAATAAAAAATTTATAAAAGGAGTTGTTTTAAATGGGTATAACTTTAGCAAAGGGACAAAAAGTAAGTTTAACAAAAACTAACCCAGGTCTTAAAAAAGTAATGGTAGGATTAGGATGGGATACTAATAAATATGATGGTGGTTTTGATTTTGATTTAGATGCTTCTGCATTTTTAACTGGAGCTGATGGTAAGGTAACAAATGATGGAGATTTCATATTCTATAATAATTTAAAACATGCTTCTGGAGCAGTTGAATACATGGGAGATAATAGAACAGGAGTTGGAGATGGTGATGATGAGCAAATAAGTGTTGACCTATCTAAAATACCACAAAACATTGCAAAGATATCATTCACTGTTACTATAAATGAAGCTACTACAAGAAGACAAAACTTTGGACAAGTTGAAAATTCATATATAAGAATTTATAATGAAGAAACTAATGAAGAGCTTATCAAATATGAATTAGGTGAAGATTTTAGTATAGAAACAGCAATAGTGGTTGCAGAGTTATATAAACATAACGAAGAATGGAAATTCAATGCCTTAGGTTCTGGTTTTGAAGATGGTCTTGCAGGATTATGTGGAAATTTTGGTGTTAATATAGGCTAATAAGTAATTTAAAATAAAAAGGATATTTTTAAATTATATTAAATTGATCTGTTAATTTAAAAAAAATACAAGTATTTAAAAAGTTTTCAAAATACTCTTTGACCATATAATACTTAGTAAAAAAATAGAAATGTGCTATTAGCACAACTCTAATAAGTATGTTTTCTGTTTTTAAGATTTGTCGTAGGATATTTACGTATTCTACGGCTTTCTTATGCGTAAATCTTATCAACAAAATTAAAGTACAAATATCCAATTTACCACAAATACAGTATCCTCATTCAGAATAATCCACTTAGAGTTGTCTTGGTCTTTTTTGTAGCTGTAGTAGAATTGTGAAAACCATACTTTCTACGTATTTGCTGAGTATCTAATCTTGCTGATGGTATCTTTCGTATTATCCTACAAACTCGTCTTCTTAGCTTAAATGTTAGTAGAGTACCATAACCTTCTCATTTTGCTGTAATATTAAAATAACTCTTTCCTTTTGTTTTCGTATTCATGTTTTATTGTGTCAAAATTTTTATCATATTCCTATTTTAAAATATAGTCACTAATCTACCTCATAAATCACGATTTTAGAAAGTGGTGAAAAAAATGAGAAGATAAATTATACATAAGTTACTTTGATAAAAATAAGGAGAACAAAAAGCAAGTGGCATTCCTTTGACAGAATCCTATCAGGATGAACAATATATCACTACTTTTCTTCCAAAGCCTAAATTGAAATTTTCTAATACAGCTATAACATGTCTTATGTTTTAGTATGATAATTTTCGTTCGTTTTATTATTACAACTTATACTATAGTTTTATTTGCTTTGTTAATATTTGTAATATTTTAGACACTCTTTATACTTATGTTACTGATATACTTTGATTAAGAAAAGTAAATATAAATAGAGTATATTATAAAGGAGATAATGTTATATGGATTTTTGGAACAATACACTTTTAAGTATGGGCGTAATATTTACAATAGGAACTACAATAAGATATTTAATTAAAGGTAAAGATAATTATTGTAAGAAAAAATATTTAGATAAGTTAGAGTTGAAGTATGGAAATATAGATAGAGAAAAAGCTATTAAACTAGAACTATTTTTTAACTATTTAATAAGTTTAGAATACATAATAATGGGTTTATTAATAAGAAAATTTGATACTGCAATAATATCAGTGATATTGGTATCTATTATAACACTAGTATCTTATTATTTAGTTAGAAAGAAATATATAACTCTGTAAGAACTAATAAGATTGATTAAATTAAGAAAAGAAGGTAACAACTAACTCTAGTTGCTACTTTCTAGTCTATTTAACTAAGTTTTCTATTTCACTAAAAGCTTTTTCATTTCCATTTCCTCTAATTTGAGTTATATATCTAAATTCTTTCTTATTTATTAAACTATTCTAGATATCTCTTATATCATCTCCAACTAATATACAGGTGATTCTGTCTTACCTGTAAGAACTCCTACTGATAAAGCATCAACTAAATCATTTTCCCTATTTTCTCCATTTTTTACAATATATAAATTATCTAAAACGCCATTATCATAAAAATAATCTATTACTTTTGAATTAGTTTCTGTTCTATCTTCTCCAGCTATTTTAATTACAGATGGAAGTTTATCTTCAATATCTTTATTAAATAAACTATCTCTACCCTCTACATATGATTTTGATATATCTTAATTGTCAATTAATTCTTCTATTGCTTTCATATCATCATTTTGATTAAGTTGCTCTGGTATAAAACTTATTAAATTATCCATTTTTATTCCCTCTAAAGTATAAAACTCAACTTAAACAGTCAATATCCTTCAAAAATTATTCCACAGTTTACAAAATAATACAAACTTTCACTAAAAAAAGAACTCTTGTTATTGAGTTCTTTAATACGCTTTTATGGGTATCCTAAATTCTTTTGTTTCCATATTATCAGCTGATAATACTACTTCTATATACGCTTCTTTTTTAAGCATAACACAATTTTTAAAATTAAATTGTTCTATTCTAAAATTTATTCCTTTATGAATTGTAGTATTATCTTTTGGGTGCCATCTAAGTTCTTTATTTATTTGTTCAAAATTATTATTTTCTCCAATATCTACTTCCATATTAATAAATTTCAAACTTAATATAGGGCTTTTTGCAACAATAGTACTTTTATTTTCTATTACAAAATCAACTAAGTTGTTACTATGAATTTCGGCATAAACATTAGATTTATCATCTATCTTATTTGAATTAAGTCTAATATATCCATTACCATTTTCATAATAATCACCAGCCATATTATTCTCATTATTTCTTCTATATTTTAATATCAATTTGGCTTGTTTATTAGATTCCATAAAAGCCATAATTGATATAATTAAGGCTGCTATTGCTGCAAATGATGCAATTACAGAAATTATATTTACATAGTTACCAAGAAATTCATTAAACTGATTGAGCATATCTTTTTCTCCTTAAAAACATTCCTTTATCTTATTATAGTTGTATAATATTTTTTACATTTATTTTTAATTTATTACACAAACTTCTTGTATAAAAAAAGACCACCTATAAAGATGATTCTCTAGACTAAGTATCTATGTTTTTGTTTATACTCTGTAACAGCATCATTTCATGCATCTTGCTCTCTTATTCCCTTTTCTCTAGCAATTCTTTGTGCTATCTTTCTAACTAATTCAGCACTTTTTAATATTCCTATACTAACCACTTCCTTATCTCTATTCTACATTATACCATATAATAAAGAATAAAGCTAATTCCTATTAAGTTCTGTTACTCTGTTTCATAAATTCAAAAACTTAATCTCATAACATATTTACCATTCTCATTTTAATTTATTGTATAAAAAAAGGCCACCTACTAAGATGACCTTTTAACTTAATCTATTTTTTATCTTTACACCACTTCTTATTGGTATCATCTTTTATGTAAGTTCTAACTATTTCGCCACAGTCTAAACATAAGTCAGAATATGTTTTTGAGACCTTAGATGAAAATCTTGTATTATATTCTAAGCCAGTTCTATATATAACAAATCCTGATTCACTGACTGTAGAAATACCTTGCTCTATATTCTCACTACCACAATTAGGGAATTTCATATTTATACCTCCAAATAATTAAATTTTTCTTATCTCATTATCAGAATAAAAATCATATTTACTTCCTTTTATTTCTATTATTTTTAACTTTGATAACTCCACTATCCTCCAAAGTATAAACCAATCTTTTACACGCATTTCATCTTCAAACATACATTCTGCAACAACTCCAATTAAAGGTTGACATTTATCACTGATATTTTTTAGTATATATTTATCAAAATAAGTTTCTTCAACACTTTTAATTTCTTCCCCTACTAAGGCTCTAAGAGCAGCATTTTCTTTAACTAATATATCCCATTTATTTTTAATTTCTAACTTTTCATTAAAGCTAATTTCTAGTGCTTTATCTAAAAAGAATGGAAAATCTTCTGGAGCCATTTCACTAGTAAATGAATATTTAGTCAGACCGTCTTCTGTCTTTTTTTCATCTATTAATACAATTTTTATATTTTTATCTTGAAGCTTACTCACTACATAATATAACCCACACAAATCTTTTGGATTATTTGCACACCATATTATTGTATCTCTATGTTTTACTAATTTTCTATCTTCTAGTAAATTTGCTTTAAATAATAATTTAGGATTGTTTTCAAAATCCTTTCTAATTTTAAAAATATTTTCTCTTAATTCATGATTATTTACATCTGAAATATCACCTATTGATAAATCATCTTCAAATGATACAATTTTATTATGTGGTATTAACTTTAACTTCATTGCTTCTTTTAATAAATAACAACAAACATCATTAAAACATATATGCGCCATACAATTCACCTCTTTGTACAATTAATAATTTATTATTTATTTTATTATAATATATAGACTGTACTTATTAAACAATTCTAAACTTTTATAATCTTTCATTTTTCATATAAAAAAGACTAAATTTTAAATAACTTAGTCTTTTTTAACAGTGGATATATATTATTAATGGATCAAGTTCTAGGAATTGGACCTAGATTAAACACCAGTCCTTACATGGTTAGTGGGGTTACCAAACCCCATGCCTTTAGACTCTGAATTAAGATACAAAACTGTATGAGATTTTAATCTCATCAAGTATTAATACCTTTTGAACATAATTAGAATTGAACTAACAGTGTCCTCACGCCCTGCCTGTTCTGTTCACATAAGCTGTAGTAATACCTTAACTCTCTATTGATAACTGACTATTTAATAATCTTACTTCTTCTTCAAGAACTGTAGGCAATTTATAATTGTCTACTATTTCCAGTACTTTATCTAATTGACAACGCTTTATAGCTTTGTAACTATCTACTTTAAATTATCGCTTAATCTGATGATATATATCACTGTAAACTTTACCTTTTAGAGATTTTATCTTTATAAGACTTACTGCCATGACCATCAAGAGATTTTGTTGCTATTCTCTTAACATTTTTTACAATACTCTCACATTCAACATTAAATAGTGGTGCATCATCCATAAAGTTCTCTAATTTCTCATTAACACTCTCTATTTTAGTTTCTAAGTCAAATAATTCTGTAACTCTTTTGATGCACTTAAAAGAGGATTATTTAATTTTTTTCTCATAGAAAAATATCCATCAACTATCTTTTCATATTGCTCCTAAGCTTTATCAACTTATAATATTTTTAATAGCTTTGAATAACCTCTTTCAGACAACAAATATATGTTATTTGCATTTGTATAAGATTGATTAGAGTATCACATTTCCAAACTCAGTGATTTTAAATAACTTAGTCACTCAGAACTACTCACTAAAATATCTATACCATCTTTAAATCTTTTTATATTATTATTTATAAGTTCATTTACATGCTTAAGCTCTCTATTATGTATTTCAGCCATATCTTCTACTGACATTGCTTTCTTACCTTTTCATTTATAATCTATCTCTCCTTTTTCTTTTGAATAATTTATTTCAATTTATTTACAGTTCTCCAAAATCGGTTGCTATTATTAACAGCTCATATTACTCTAAGATTATACTAATTTATGAGGTGATTGTTTATGGACTATTATCCTATGCCAAAGTATTTAATAACTTTTTTAATTGCGATTTTTGTTTTTATTCCGATAAGTTCTATTTGTCAAAAGATATAAAAAAGTTTCTTTTTTATTTATTTACATATTGTATTGGTTATTCAATTATTAGTTATTTATATTATTTTTTTACAATTTATGGTTAATATTAGGAGAATAAATTTATGACTGTATTTTCTTATTTGCAAGCATCAAATACATTTATCATTCTGTCTATAGTTTTAGGAATACTTATGACAATCAATGATAATAAAAAACAACTATTAAAATTTAAATTACTGAATTATTGTTTTTTTATATGTATGAGTATCTCTTATATTTTTTCTTTTTTAGTCTTTTTTCAAGATTTTAATTCAAATATATTAGAAATTATTGCTCATATTTTATCTATAATACTATTAATCGCTTGTAATAGAGTTTCGACTAAAAATGCTTTGAATACTAGTCTTTACACTTTACTAGCATTTTGGTTTAGCCCTCTATTTGCAATAATATTATTATTTTGGATACACAAACCTCACAAATATCTTAATAGTTAAACTTTTTATTTTTAGAAGGTAAAAAATATAATTGGTTAAATATACTTTGTACCTTCTAATTATTTTGTTTTAATTGATATGTCTATTGAATATAATATCAAAATGAGTTAGAGGGTATTTGGATTAAAATGACACAAACATTCCAGTCATCGATATCTCTGATTTCGTGCTTGAAGGTGGTTCCATTGAAATGGATGGTAATGGGACATTAATAGCAAGTCTTAGTTCTGTTGTCAGCAGAAACCAGAACCTTACTGTGAAGCAGGTCGAAAAATATCTTTTCCAGTATCTTAGTGTAACAAGTCACTGACAAGTACATCATCGATACACACATTGATGGAATTGCTCGCTTTCTTAATACTCACACTATTTTAACAGTGTCAAATGATGATTTTTTAGAGCTTTATGAAAACATCAACATGGATGATTATAGTACTATATAAAAGACCAAAAATACAAGTGGTGAAGCTTATGAAATTGTGTAACTCCCTCTAACTAAAAACATAAAAGAACTGGAGTACAAAGATTCTTACTTGAATTACTATATTAGAAATAAGACGACACTTGTACCTGTATATGATGATGAAAATGATGGTGTCGCACTGGAAATCATATCAGAGCTTTACCCTAAAAGGAAAATTGCTCCAATCAAGGTGAACTCCCTTTTTCAATATTGAGGAATAATTCATTGTATAACACAGCAACAACCAGTGAGTAAATAGTAAAAGACTTGCTGTAATTTTGATATTGAAAAAATTGCAAAAGGTCTTGGCTTTGCAGTTAAAAGTTTTACCCGCGATTATGAGCAATTTACTGGAGTCTCGCCTTTTATCTGAATTTGAAAATTAACCAGATAATCTGCATAATCAAAAACCATGCTGCTGATTTTTAGGTCAGTAATATAGATTTTTGTCAGTCATAATACTGAACTTTCTTCCTTTGCTACTTAAAGACTCCTAAAGTCTTTCCTAGTAACACTCCTCTTAACTAATTTTTTTCTATATTTAAATTTAACACTTACTTAAGCTTATACTTTAGCTAAAATTAAACATCATAAAATAGCTATAAATATAATTAAAAAAAGAACCTTCTAAATCTACTTAAAGGCTCTAAAATAATTAGCTAATAGTATAAATCTAAAATTATGATTATAAAATTTAGAACGGTTAAACTTTCTAAATTTACTTACAATTTTTATGTAAAAAGTTATGCCCAAATTAACTTTAATGCACTCCAAACAAGTATCAGTGCCATAGTAATGTTAAACACCCTATAATATCTGTTGATATATTTTTTCAAAAATCCTCCTGCTAGAGCCCATGTTATGGTTCCAGAAATTCCTACAATAGAACTACAAATAGCAGTTACCAATAAAAATACAATCGACTTTGACACAGGAATTACATATCCCATATAAACAGTGATACCATACAAAATAATTTTGACATTGACAAATTGTAGAATAAATCCTGACCAAAAAGATTTTGTTTGTGTTTTATTTTCATCATTTGGTCTACTCTTCGCAACATGAATTGCCAAATAGATAATATATACAGCTCCTATGTATTTCATGGTATCAATTAATGTTGGAATAAACTTTGACAATCCAAAACATCCTAAAGCACATATAATCATAACACACACAAATCCAGCACTAATACCTATAATCATTGATTTTCCTTTTTGCCATCCATTATTACTTATTGTATTTAATGCAAGAATGTTATTTGGCCCTGGTGTAAAACCTGTTACAAAAGCATAAGGTAAAAAAGATAATAAAATTTCACTCAACACTTGTAATCACACTCCTTTTATATTATAATACTTTAAATTAAATATTTAAACAAATCGAAATATTTAAAGTTATACTTTAAAATTATTGAACTATACAGGAGGAAAACATGTATATTAAATACCTGCAAACTTTTAAGACTATTGTTGAAGAAGGTAGCTTTTCAAAAGCAGCAGACAAACTGAATTACACACAATCAACAATAACTTTCCAAGTACAACAGTTAGAACAGGAATTATCTGTACATCTTTTCGAAAAAATTGGAAGAAGGATGGTGTTGACTAAGATAGGAGAAAATCTAATCCCATATGTTAATGAAGTGCTCTCTTCATTTGATAAAATGAAAAACTTTGGTACAGACCTTTCTGAACTACGAGGGGATTTACATATTGCAATCGCCGAAACATTACTTTGTTATAAAATACCTACAATACTAAAACAGTTCCATGACCTTGCACCAAATGCTCGCTTGTTTCTTCGCTCAATGAATTGTTATGATATAAGAGATTCATTACTATCAGGAAGTATTGATTTGGGACTATTTTATCAAGACATTGGTGGAATTGGAAATTCTATTTATACCTATCCAGTTGGAGAATACTCACTTACATTAGTGTCTTCACCAAAGATAAAAAATCAGTTTCCAGATTTTATTACTCCAAATCAACAATTAAAAATACCATTTATAATAGATGAGAATAACTGCATTTTTAGACAGATATTTGAGACATATTTACGAGAAAAGGATATTACTTTAGACCATACAATTGAACTTTGGAGTATCCCAACAATTAAAAATTTAGTGAAAAATGATATGGGTATATCTTATCTCCCCACATTTACGATAGAAAGTGAAATTAAATCAGGAGATTTATGTGAAATTAAAACAGATTTAAGTAGTAAAACTATCACAGCTGTATGTGCACATCATAAGAATAGATGGATTAGCCCTCTTATGCAGTTATTTATTGATTTAGTTACTGCAAATGAAAAATAGTAAAACAATAAATATATAAAAAAAATAAATATGACATAATTAACCACTCAACTTCTCAATTTAAAACTTTGTAGTTATGAATATGCTTTAGATATGAAAAAGAAGGTAACAACTATACTTAGTTGCTACCTCCTAATCTTCTTTCTCATTTCTTTTTTCCCAAACTCTACTGAAATATCAAAAAATGATGATATATTCTCAGTAAAAAACTTATTTTTATGATATGCAATATCAAATGTTCTGCATAAGTTAATGCCTTCAATATCACAAGACCATAAAAGATTTTTCTTTAAGTAATCTTCAACAAGAAGTTCAGATATAACAGCAATACCAAAATTATCTGTAACTGCTCTCAGGATAGCTTCAGAATTATAACATGACCATCTAATATTCATTGGTATTTTTAATTCTTTCAATTGATTTTCTAGTTGCGCTCTTGTTCCACTTCCCAGTTCACGCATAATTAATGGCTGGTTTGAAAGCTCTGAGACTTTTACTGAATCTCGATTGTAAAATTTATGCTTATTGGAACATACAAGTACAAGATGGTCCTTAATAATGCTTTTTACCACAATATCTGGATGATTAATCTTACCTTCTACAATTGCAATATCTAATTCACTATTAAGTAATTTTTTTACAATTAAGCTTGTATCTTCAACAAACACTTCAGGTTCTACTAAAGGGTTTCTTTTATATAACTCTAATATTATTGGACTTATTACACAAGTACCGACAGTTACTGTTGCTCCAACTCTTATTCGAATATTTTTAGCACAATGTTTCATACAATCAATCATCTCTTCATTTATAGATAAAAGATGCTTTCCATATCCTAGAAGCTTTTTTCCTGCTTCAGTTAAGTATAGTTTTTTTGAAATTCTATCAAATAATTTAACTCCATACTCTTTTTCTATTTCCGAAATAGCTTGACTAACCGACGACTGCGTAATATACATATTTCTTGCAACTTCACTCATTTTACCACATTCAGCAACCCTTACAAATATCTCCAAGCTACGAATAGTCATATTATCACGACCTTACCAAATATTAGTAAATACTTATGATTTTATTAACATTTTAGTATTTTACAAATACATTGTCAAGAACTATAATTTTAGCATAGAGTTATAAAAAGGATTGGAGTGTGATATTGTGAAAGTATTAATTATAGGTGGAGTTGCTGCTGGAACAAAAACTGCTGCAAAAATAAAACGTGAAATGGGTGACAATTGTTCTGTTACAATCCTAAATAAAGGCGAACATATTTCTTATGCAGGCTGTGGCTTACCATATTATGTTGGTAAGGTTATTGAAGATAAATCTTCTCTAATTGTAAATACACCTGAAAGCTTTTCTAAACTAACAGGAGCAGAAGTTCGCTGTGGAGTTGAAGTTACATCTATTGATAGAAAATCAAAACAAGTAATTTTGAAAAAGATTTCAACAGGAGAAGAAGAAACTATCAGTTATGATAAACTTGTAATTGCCACAGGAGCAGACCCAATAAAACCACCAATACCTGGAATCGACTTATCTGGAGTATTCTTCATGCGTACTCCAAATGATGCGATAGCATTAAGAGATACTGTGGAAGATGGAGTCAAGAGAGCTGTTGTTATTGGTGGAGGCTTTATTGGTCTTGAAATTGCTGAAAATCTTTCTGCTATGGGCATACGTGTAAGTGTTATTGATATGGCTGAACATGTTATGCCTGGATTTGATACCGACTTTGCTGAATATGTTGAAAATCATATGGCTGATAAAGGTATCATGATTTTCACAGGAGACCAAGTTATAGGTATTGAAGGTGAAAATAAAGTAGAAAAACTTCGTACCAAAAATAGAGTTATTAAAACAGATTTAGTGGTTATGTCAGTTGGAATTCATCCTAATACAGCCTTTTTAAAGAATACGGATTTAGAATTTGCTCCAAATAAAACACTTATAGCAGATGAATTTATGCTTACAGCAGATGAAAATATATATGTAGTTGGAGATTGTGCTTATGTAAAAAATGCTTTGACAAATAAATCTACATGGTCACCTATGGGTTCATCTGCAAATCATGAAGGTAGAATTTGTGCTCAAAATATAGCCGGAAAATCTAAAACTTATAAAGGTGTTCTTGGAACAACTGTAGTCAAATTACCAGAGCTTAATGTAGGAAAAACAGGCTTAAGCAAAGAATCAGCTAAAAAAGAAGGTTATGATGTTTGCTCTGTTACTATAGCTACTGATGATAAGGCTCATTATTATCCTGGTGCATCTAATTTTATAATAAGAATGGTTGCTGAAAAACATACTAGAAAGTTATTAGGTGTTCAAGTTATGGGCCCTGGTGCAACTGATAAGATAGTAGATATAGCTGCTACTGCAATAACTTTAGGAGCAGATCTTTATTCATTAGAAAGTATGGACCTTGCATATGCACCACCTTTCTCAACAGCTATTCATCCTTTTGTAGTAGCAGTAAACGTGTTACAAAATAAACTCGATGGAGATCTTGATAGTGTTTTACTTGATGAAATTGAAGATTTTGATAGCTGGACTAAACTTGATGTTTCAAAAGTTCCTTCTATTCCTAACCTACGTTATTTACCAGTTGGTGAAATTAATGGAGAAATTGAAGGTCTTTCTAAAGATGAAAAGATTCTTCTTATATGTGCAAAAGGTAAAAATAGCTACATGGCTCAAAATCGTTTGAGACGTTTTGGTTATACAAATACAAAAGTCCTTGAAGGTGGAATACTATTTTATCCAAATCTTAAAGTAATGGAGGATTAATTATGAATAATATTACAGCAGAACAAAAAAAGGAATTAAAAGGTAGAGGTTTTTTACCAAGTAGGGATGGAGAACATTTTGCTGCACGTATAATAACTGTAAATGGTGTAATTAACACATCACAAACAAAAAAGATTGCTGAGGCTGCCGAAAAATTTGGAAATGGTCAAGTAGCATTTACTACTAGATTAACAGTAGAGTTACCTGGTGTAAAGTTTGAAGATATTGAAGCTTTAAGTGAATTCATTGCCAGTGAAAATTTAATCACAGGTGGAACAGGTTCAAGAGTTCGTCCTGTTGTAGCATGTAAAGGAACTGTTTGTGTTCATGGGTTAATTGACACACAAGCACTAGCTGCTGAAATTCATCAAGAATTTTATAAAGGTTGGTATGATGTAAAATTACCTCATAAATTTAAAATTGGTGTTGGTGGATGCCCTAATAATTGTATTAAACCTGACTTAAATGACCTCGGAATTGTCGGTCAACGTGTACCTGATTATGACCCTGAAATATGTGTTGGATGCAAAAAATGTTCTGTTATGGAAGTCTGTCCTGTCAAAGCAGCTAAATTAACAGATAAAGGAAAGCTTGAAATAGATAATAATTTATGTAATAACTGTGGTAAATGCATAGAAAGTTGTAATTTTGACAGTATTGAAGAAAAAGAATCTGGCTACAAAATATACATAGGAGGAAAATGGGGCAAATCTGTTCGCCCTGGAACACAAATTGATAAACTATTTTCAAAAGAGGAACTTATGACTTTAATTGAAAAAGCTCTTCTTTTATTTAGAGAACAAGGTAAAACAGGTGAACGTTTTGGAATTACTATTGACCGAATTGGTGTTGATAAATTTATAGAAATGCTTTTATCAGATTCTGTATTGGAAAGAAAACAAGCTATACTTGATGCTCCTTTACATCTTAAAGGTGGAGCTCAGTGTTAATAATACGTATTTTAAATTTAATTTTTAAAAGCATATTTAGTGTATATAAACAACCTATATAAAAATAATAGATTAGTTATATGCCAGATAGATATAGATACAAAGGATTTGTAAATATACATTCTTAATGCATCTTTATAAATCCTTTCTTTATCAAAACTGTATACTTATTTTATTCTAATTATATAAAAA
>NZ_JAGWCT010000052.1:0-27808 GCF_020657815.1 Clostridioides sp. ZZV15-6597
ATATAGAGGTCACGCTTATTTAGAAAATATAAAAGAACTACTTTACAAAAAAACAATTAAATATATTTGCCAATATGATGAAGAATATCCTGAAAATTTGAAGAATATATACAATGCTCCAAAGTTATTATTTTACAAAGGTGACATAAGTTTAGCTAATAATAATTTTAATATAGCTATAGTAGGTTCAAGAAAGCCTACAGCTTATGGAATTAGTTGTGCAAAAACAATGAGTTGTCAATTGTCCCAATATGGAGTTAATATAGTAAGTGGATTAGCCATAGGAATAGATGCATATTCACATATAGGTTGTATGAATGGAAAATCTAAGACTATAGCAGTGCTTGGGTCAGGAGTAGACAACCCTCTTCCAAAACAAAATTTACATTTATCAAATAAAATATTAGAAAATGGGGGACTATTATTATCAGAGTATAATATTAATTCAACAGTAGCTCCATACAATTTTTCTAATAGAAATAGAATTATTAGTGGATTAAGTGATGGAGTAGTGGTTGTAGAAGCCGCAATACGAAGTGGTGCATTAATAACAGTAGAGTTTGCTCTTGAACATGGGAAAAATGTTTTTGCGGTACCTGGTAATATAAATTCTCAAATGAGTAGAGGATGTCATAAAATTATAAAAGAAGGTGCGAAATTAATTGAAAATATAGATGATATTTTGAATGAGTATAACATATTTAATATTATCGATAAAAAAATAAATCAAAAATATGATAATATAAGTTTAAATGCCAAGTCTAAGCAAATAATTGAAGCTATAAAAAGAGAAGGAAGCTTGCATATAGATAGTATTTGTGATTATACTGGTATAGAAATAAAGTATGTAAATTCAATAATCAATGAATTAGTACTAAATGAGTTAGTAGTAGAGATGAATAATAAAACGTACAGTTTAAATGTATAAATTAAGATTAGGTAGTGGGGGTGTGTGGTTTTATGGCCAAAACATTAGTCATCGTAGAATCGCCTGCAAAAGCTAAGACTATAGAAAAATTTTTAGGTAAAAGTCATTATACAGTGAAAGCATCAGTTGGTCATGTCAGAGATTTGCCTAAAAGTAAATTAGGTGTAGATATAGAAAATAATTTTGAACCTCAATATATAAACATACGAGGAAAAGGCGACGTAATAAAAGAATTAAAAAAAGAAGCTAAAAAATCTAAACAAGTGTATCTAGCAACTGACCCCGATAGAGAAGGTGAAGCTATATCATGGCATTTAGCTCATATACTAAATTTAGATGAATCTGATGATTGTAGAATTGAGTTTAATGAAATAACTAAAGATGCAATTAAAAAAGCAATTAAGCATCCTAGAAATATTGATATAAACTTAGTAGATGCACAACAAGCTAGAAGAGTATTGGATAGACTTTTAGGATATCAAATAAGCCCTATATTATGGCAAAAGGTTAGAAAAGGGCTTAGTGCAGGTAGAGTACAATCAGTAACAACAAAATTAATTTGCGATAGAGAAAAAGAGATAAAAGCGTTTATTCCAAAAGAATATTGGACAATAGATGTTGAAGCAAAGACAGCAAAAGATAAAGATATAACTTTAAAATTTTATGGCAAGAATGATGAAAAAATTGAATTAGAAAATGAAGATGCTGTTAATGAAATACTAAAAGAAATGGAAGGAAAGGATTTAAAAGTTGAAAAGATAGAATCTAAATCAAGACGTAAATCAGCTCCAAAACCATTTACAACAAGTATGCTTCAACAAGAAGGTGCAAATAAGTTGTTTTTTACTACTAAAAAAACAATGATGATAGCACAAGAACTATATGAAGGTATAGATATAGAAGGCGAAGGCACTGTTGGTCTTATATCATATATAAGAACTGACTCTAAGAGAATATCTGATGAAGCAAAAGAAAAAGCTAAGGATTATATAATAAGTGACTTAGGTGAGAATTACTATAAAAATTCTGTAGAGAAAAAAGAAAAACCAGATACTAAAAAGGTTCAAGATGCACATGAGGCAATAAGACCAACTTCCGTTGATAGAACTCCTGATAGTATAAAAGCTTCATTGAGTAAAGACCAATATAAGCTATACAATTTAATTTGGAGAAGATTTATAGCAAGTCAAATGGAGGATTCAGTATTCGATATACTAAATGTAGAATGTAAGGCTGGAGATATTGTATTTAAAGCTACTGGTTCAAAAATGAAATTTGATGGATATACTAAGGTATACAATTTTTCAGAAAGAGAAGATAAGATTCTACCAAGTATAGAAAAAGGAGATATATTAAGTATAGAAAATATATTGCCAGACCAACATTTTACACAACCACCAGCAAGATATACAGAAGCTAGTTTGGTAAAAACATTGGAAGAGCTGGGAATAGGTAGACCAAGTACGTATGCTCCAACAATAGCTACTATATTAAATAGAGAATATGTTGAAAAGCAAGGCACAAGTCTATGTCCAACAGAACTTGGAATAATAGTTACTGATATTTTAGAAAATAATTTTCATAAATTTATAGATGTAGATTTTACTGCTGATATGGAAAGCAAGCTTGATGTTATAGAAGAAGGAAATACAGATTGGAAAGAAATTGTATCTGAAGCATATGCACCACTTAAGGAAGCGATTGAAGAAGCACTTGAGAATATAGAAAAAATAAATATGGATGAAGAAACTGATGAAATCTGTGAAAACTGTGGTTCTAATATGGTTATAAAATATGGTAGATTTGGGAAGTTTATGGCTTGTAAAAACTATCCTGATTGCAAAACGACTAGACCAATTATGAATAAAATTGGTGTTAAATGTCCAAAATGTGAAGAAGGAGAAATTATCCTTAGAAAATCTAAAAGAGGGAAAGCTTTTTATGGATGTTCTAATTATCCAAACTGTGACTTTGTAGCTTGGAATAAGCCAACAGGAGAGTTTTGTGAAAAGTGTGGTTCATATATGGTTGAAAAAGTGACTAAATCTGAAACGAAAACAGTATGCTCCAATAAAGAATGCAACAAAGAGTCAAAAGAGCATAATGACGGAAAAGAGTGAAAATTGAAAAAAATCACATAATTCTCTTGAAAAAGGTTCCAAACTATGATAATCTTTCAAGTGTAAACAACTAATATAAAAATAAATTTTCATTAAGAGTGAGAATAATATTAGAAAATATAAAGGTTATTAAAAGGCCTAAATTTCATGAGGAGATGATTAAATGGCAAGTGAAGTATTACAAAAAACAAGAAAAATAAATAAAACATTACAAACAAGTGGTGGAAGTAGTGTCTCTTTTGATTTACTGGCCGGAGCATTAGGAGATGTATTAAATTCTAATGTTTATGTAGTAAGTGCAAAAGGTAAAATTCTAGGGCTTCATTTAAATGACATTGAAGATAGCTCAGTTATAGAAGACGAATATACTAAGCAAAAAAAATTCTCAGAAGAATATACTCAAAACTTATTAAAAATTGATGAGACACTAGAAAACTTAAATGGTGAGAAGATATTGGAGATTTTCCCTGAAGAGCAAGGAAGATTACAAAAATATACTACTGTAGTACCAATACTAGGAAGTGGACAAAGACTTGGAACATTAGTACTTTCAAGATATTCAATGTCATTTAATGATGATGATTTAGTGATAGCTGAATACAGTGCAACTGTTGTTGGTCTTGAGATATTAAGAGCAATAGGTGAAGAATTAGAAGAAGAAATGAGAAAAAAAGCTGTAGTTCAAATGGCAATAGGCACTCTGTCCTACTCCGAGCTTGAAGCAGTTGAACATATTTTTGCTGAATTAGACGGTAAAGAAGGCTTACTTGTAGCAAGTAAAATAGCTGATAGAGTTGGTATAACTAGGTCAGTTATAGTAAATGCACTTAGAAAATTTGAAAGTGCAGGTGTGATAGAATCAAGATCATTAGGTATGAAAGGAACTCATATAAGAATACTTAATGATAAACTTACAGATGAATTAAAAAAATTAAAAAACAATCAATAATCTAAATTTTATAGATTGTGATTAGAAAAGGTATCTATTTCAAATAGATACCTTTTTTAGACGGATTATTGGGATAATAATCATTAAATACTTTTTTTAGAATAGGAGTGGGAATATGCCTTTAGCAGATAAAATAAGACCAAAAACAATGAATGATGTAATAGGTCAAAGTCATATAATTGGTAATGGAAAAATACTGTCTAAGATATTACAGACTAATTTTTTACCAAATATGATATTTTTTGGTCCACCTGGTGTTGGAAAAACTACTGTAGCAGAAATTATCGCAGAAAAAAGCAATAAAAATTTTTATAAAATAAATGCCACTAATTCATCACTAGAAGATATAAAAAAGGTAATAGCAGAACTTGGAAGTATAAATAATATAAATGGGGTTTTACTATATATAGATGAGATACAAAGTTTTAATAAAAAACAACAGCAGTCGATATTAGAATTTATGGAAAATGGTAGTATAACTTTGATTGCTAGTACTACAGAAAATCCATATCATTATGTATATAAAGCTCTTCTAAGTAGGTCGACTATATTTGAATTTAAGCCTTTAGAAAAATTAGATATAGAAAAAGGATTAAAAAGGGCAATTGAAGTTTTAAATGAAGATAGTTATATGGATATTGAATGTAATAATGATGCTATTGAGGATATAGCTATTATATCTGATGGAGATATGAGAAGAGCCTTAAATGCTTTAGAAGTAGTAGTTTATTCAACTAAACCAAATAAAGATAACATAATCTATATAGATTCAGATGTAGTAAAAAAATCTACATTTAATAAAATTATAAACTATGATAAAAATGGTGATAGTCACTATGATATTTTAAGTGCATTTCAAAAATCTATAAGGGGAAGTGACCCACAGGCATCCATACACTATTTAGCAAGACTTATAAAAGGTGGAGATTTAATAAGTATCTGTAGGAGACTTTTAGTAATAGCTAGTGAAGATATAGGTTTAGCTTATCCAAATGCAGTTGTTATTGTAAAAGCGTGTGTAGATTCAGCTATGCAACTTGGATTTCCTGAAGCAAAAATACCATTAGCAGAAGCTACTATTCTTTTAGCTACATCACCAAAATCTAATTCTGCATGTATGGCAATAATGAAAGCATTAGATGAATTAGATAGAGAATTTGTTAAAGACATACCAAATAGTATAAAAGATGCTCATTACTCTGGTTCTAAAGATATAGGTAGGGGATGTGGATATAAATATCCTCATAACTTTAAAAATCATTATGTAAAACAACAGTATTTACCAGATAGCATAAAAGATAGTATTTACTACATACCACAAGAAAACAAAACTGAGAAAAATATAAAAAAATATCTAGAGTATTTAGATAGCGATTTTTAAGTTGAATTTTATGTATCGGGGGTAGATATTATGATTATAAAACTTAACTCAAGTTATCATAGTAGAGTTATGAAATATTTAAAAAAAGAACCTGAGTACAATTTATTTATAATAGGGGATATTGAAAGATATGGATATGGAAATAACTTTTTAAATTTATGGGCAGATATAGGTTTAAATGGTGAAATCAGAGCAGTACTACTCAAATACTTTGAATTTATGATGTTTTATTCAGATGGAGAGTATGATGTTGAAGGATTTTATGAATTGCTTTGTGATACTGATTACGAAGAAATTTCTGGAAAAATAAGTGCTGTAGATGCTTTAGCAAAGCGATTAGGACTTAATAATTTAAAAATAGTTGATTTTTGTAAGCTTCAAACTAAAAAATTTTTAGTTGATAATCATTGTAATGAAAAGGTCAAGAGAATTAGACTTGGAAATCTAAAGAAAACAGTTAGGCTCTATGATTTAATAGATGAATTCCACAGTACAACTTTAGATAGTTTAAAAAATGGTTTAAGAACAGGTAGAGGATATTGTATAGAGATTAACAAAGAAGTGGTATCAATGGCAAAGAGTACATCAGAAAATAGGACTCATGCAATGATAATTGGCGTAGGTACACATCCTAAATATAGAGCTAGAGGGCTTGCTACAAAATGTTTAATTAAACTATGTTCAGAACTTTTAAGAGAGAATAAAATGCCTTGTTTGTTTTATGATAATGAAGAAGCTGGAAAGATATATAAAAAATTAGGATTTGAAGACATTGGAAAATGGGGGATTTATTCAAAATAAAAAAATTAAAATTAATCTTGACAAAATTAGTAGGGTATAATAAAATTATGTTGAAAGTAATTCCTACTAAAACAGTATGAATTAGATTTCTATATAGAGGTGATAATGTATGAAGTTGTCTACTAAAGGTAGATATGGACTAAAGGCAATGTTTGAATTAGCATTAAATCAAGATAATGGTCCAGTGTCATTAAAATTTATTGCTAAAAAGCAAAAAATATCGGACCAGTACTTAGAACAAATATTTTCATCTTTAAAAAAATCGGGTCTAGTAAAAAGTGTAAGAGGTGCTCAAGGAGGGTATTTGCTCTCAAAAAATGCTGAGGATATAACAGTAGGAGATATACTTGTAGTATTGGAAGGTCCAGTTGCATTATCTGACTGTGTACTAGATGAAGATGTCTGTGAAAACTCAAACATGTGTGTAACAAAAATAGTTTGGGAAAAGATGAAAAAGGGTATAGAAGATGTTATAGATTCGATTACTCTTAAAGATATGATAAATGACTATAACAAAAATAAATTAGAAAATGATATAACAAATATAACTATAAAATAGATTTGGAGATGAATGTAATGGAAAAAAGAAGATTGTATATGGATTATTCTGCAACAACACCTGTTAAAAAAGAAGTATTAGATGCAATGATGCCATACCTAACTGATTATTTTGGTAACGCATCTAGTTTTCACACATTCGGAAGAGAAGCAAAAGATGCTTTAGATAAAGCAAGAGAACAAGTAGCAGCCCTTATAAATGCTGAACCTAGTGAAATATATTTTACAGCAGGTGGTTCAGAAAGTGATAACTGGACATTAGAGGGTGTAGCTTATGCTAATAAAAATAAAGGTAATCATATAATAACTTCAAAAATAGAACACCATGCGATACTTCATACATGTGAATATTTAGCAAAACATCATGGATTTGAAATAACTTATTTAGATGTTGATAGCGAAGGAAAAATTGATTTAAAACAATTAGAAGATTCAATAAAAGATACTACTATACTAATAAGTATAATGTTCGCAAATAATGAAATAGGAACTATACAACCTATTAAAGAAATATCTGAAATAGCTAAAAAACACAATATATTATTCCATACTGATGCAGTACAAGCTTCAGGTAATATTCCAGTAGATGTTAAAGAACTAGGAATAGATTTAATGAGTATGTCTTCACATAAAATATATGGACCAAAAGGTGTTGGAGCTTTATACATAAGAAAAGGTGTAAGACTTCATAACTTTGTTCATGGTGGAGCACAAGAAAAAAGCAAAAGAGCAGGTACAGAAAATATACCTGCAATAGTTGGATATGGAAAGGCAGCAGAATTAGCTAAAGCAAATATGCAAAACCATGTTGAGACTTTAACTCGTCTTAGAAATAAGTTAATAGATGGTGTTTTAGAAAGAATACCTTATACAAGAATAAATGGTAGTTTAGAAAATAGATTGCCAGGAAATGCAAACTTTGCATTCCAATTCATAGAAGGTGAAGGAATACTTTTATTATTAGATATGTTAGGAATTGCTGGTTCAAGTGGTTCTGCATGTACTTCTGGTTCATTAGACCCTTCACATGTACTTCTTGCAATAGGTTTACCACATGAAATAGCACATGGTTCATTGAGACTTACAGTTGGAGATTTTACAACAGATGATGATATAGATTATATATTAGAGAATTTACCAAAAGTTATAGAAAGACTTAGAAGTATGTCACCACTTTACGATGATGCAAAGAAGCAAGGATTAGTAAAATAGACAAAGAAGATAAGACACAAAAAGTAGGCATAAATTAATGTAGGAGGAAAAAACAATGCAATATAGTGATAAAGTTATGGAACATTTTATGAACCCAAGAAATATGGGAGAAATTGAAGATGCAAGTGGTGTAGGTGAAGTTGGAAATCCTACATGTGGAGATATAATGAAGATATTTTTAGACATAGAAGGAGACATAATAAAAGATGTTAAGTTTAAAACATTTGGCTGTGGTTCAGCTATAGCAAGTTCTTCTATGGCAACTGAAATGATAAAAGGAAGAACTATAAAAGATGCATTAGACCTTACAAATAAAGCTGTTGCTGAAGCTTTAGATGGTTTACCACCAGTAAAAATGCACTGTTCAGTTTTAGCAGAACAAGCTGTAAAAGCAGCACTTATAGACTATGCTAAAAAGAATAGTATCCATATACCAGAATTAGATGGATATGTTATAGATGATGCTCATGACCATGATATTGAGGAAGAAGAATAAGATAAGGAATAATTTTCCAAAAAAAAGTTTAAAATCATTTTAAAAAAGTGTATAATGGTATAGTAAGATGAAAAATAGCCGTTTTAAAGAAAACGGCTATTTTTTATTGTACAAACTACCATTCTAGCCCGTTTTGAAAATCAATCAAATAATAAAAAAATATACACATCCATAATATTTAAACATTAAAAAATATAAAAAATCTCAACAAATCAATTGTTTACAAGGATTTCATATACAAATATACTTTTAAAAAATTTTACTTAAAAATGCTATTTTCTTTAAAAAGGCACATTTCAACTAAATACAATATTAGGGGGAACAGTTATGAAAATACCAAAGAGGATAGCAGCAATACTTACTATATCATTAGTAGTTAGCAGTGCGACAGCAGGCATGTCAAGTGCTCAAACAAACAGTGATACACTTAAAGGTTCAGGTCGATGGGAAACTGCTATACAAATAAGTAAAAAAGGATGGGATACATCTAAAAATGTAATATTAGTTAATGACAATACTATAGTAGATGCATTGACTGCAACTCCTTTTGCTGGTTCTAAAAATGCACCAATTCTTTTGACACAAAATAATAAATTAGATGATAGGACTAAAGCAGAAATAATAAGGTTAAAAGCAGAAAAAGTATATTTAATAGGTGGGACAAAAACTTTAGGTTCAGAGGTAGAGACACAATTAAAATCATTAAAAATTGATACAGAAAGAATCTCAGGAAATGATAGATATCAAACTTCTTTAGAAATAGCTAAAAAATTAGATGAGTCTCTTGGAAGAAAAGCAAGTAGTAATATTTCAGAGATAGTTGTAGTTAATGGAGAAAAAGGTCTTGCTGATGCAGTAAGTGCAGGAGCTATTGCAGCTCAAAATAAAATGCCAATAATTCTTTATAGTCCAAAAGATGGAATAAAACAATCAAGTCAATTTATAAAAGATAAAGGTATAAAGACATCTTATGTAATAGGAGGAGTGCAGTCAATTTCGGAAGTTACAAAAAATACTTTACCTAGTCCTAAGAGATTATCAGGAAATGATAGAAATGAAACTAATGCGGCTGTTATAAGTGGATTATATAGTTCAAAAGAGCTGAAAAATGCGTATATAACAAAAGATGGTATGAATAAACAAGGAGACCTTATAGATTCATTAGCAGTGGGTTCATTGGCGGCAAAAAATAATTCACCAGTAGTTTTAGTTGGAAATAAATTAAATAAAGAACAAGAAAAAGTATTAAATACTAAGAGCTTAAAAACAGTTACACAAGTTGGTGGTTCAGGCAATGAGACTGCTTTCTCTGATATAAAAAAATCACAATCTACAACAACATATGAAGTTAAAAATGTAGAAGAGTTAAAAATAGCTTTAGCTAAAGCTGATGCAAATGATGTTATAAATATTAAGCCATCAGGAACTATATCAAATGATTTATCATTGAGTACTAATAATTCAATTTCTATAAATTTAAATGGTACATATACAGGTACGATAGTAGTAACTGCTCCAAATGCAGATATAGTAAATAAAGGTACAATAAATAAAGTTTTGGTTAAGGATAGTAGAGGTGGAACAATAATAAATGAAAGTGGAGCAAAAATAGAAAAAGTAGAAATACAAAATAATTCTAGCAATGTTGTAGTGAAAAACAATGGAAAAATAACAAACATAAAAAATGATGCTACAGGAACAAATATAAAAAATGAAGGAACAATAACTGACAAAGTAGAAGGTTCTCAGACTCCAAGTGTAGATGGCACTAAACCAGGTGGAAGTTCATCTGGAGGCTCTTCATCAAGTGGAGGAAGTTCAAGTGGTGGTTCATCTGTAAAATATAAACTGATAACATCAATAACAGAACTTGATAATTCAATAAAAGTACAAAATGTAGAAAATGGAACGGAATTAAGTAAATTAAACTTACCAAAAGAGTTATCAGCAACTGTGTCTGGAGTAGCTAATACAAAAGTAGGAGTAACTTGGAAAAGTACACCAGAATATGCTAGCCAAGTAGCAGGAAAGTATATATTTAGTGCAAGCTTATCAAGTGGATATAAGCTTGCAGAAGGAGTATCACTTCCAAGTATTACAGTAACAGTAGCTGAACCTGTTAAAGTGGAGACAATAAAGGTTACTGATACTGATACATTAGAAGAAGCACTTGCTTTACAAGAAGATGGTCAAGTGTGGGAAATAAGTGGACAAATAGATGTTAAAAAGCCAGTTGTTATAGATAAAAAAATAATTATAAAGGGTATTAATGATGCTGAATTGAAAAAAGTTGTAGAATTTGCTGATACTAAACCAGGCTACGAAAATATAGTAACAATAGACAAAAAAGATGGTGTAAAAATAAACAATCTAAAAGTAACAGGTTTAGATTCAGACAAATTAAACAAATCAGGAATGCATGTTTATTTATCACAAAATGTTGAATTAAACAATGTAACTTTAAATAATAATAAAGGTGCAGGTTTAATAGTAAATGGTTCATCAGTAATAGCTTCAAATCTTGTAACAAGTGGAAACGGATGGTATGGAGTCAATGTAGAATATGTAAAAGATGATGGAATTGTAAATGAAACTAATGCAAAATTAGATTTAATAGGTGACTGCGATATAAGTGAATATACTCCAATAAAAACTGATAACTATGATAAAGATAAAGTGATTGTTAATGGATATGGAGATTGTACATTATCACAAGATTCAAAAATTGCTACTTGGGGTAAAGCTTCTATTACTATAAATGAAAATAATGATATAGCTAATATAACGGAAGAAAATAAAATAGATGAGGATGGAAATGGTAGCATACCTAAGTTTGAAAGTGTAGATGGTAGAACGCCTGTAAAGATTACACTAAATAAAGGCAAAAATGATTATAATAATGTAAGAGTTAAAATAAAACCAGAAGATGATTCAGCAGACTTAGGTGGAATACAACTAATTGCTAAGGATAGCAATGGAAACTGGTTTAACATAGTAAACACAGGATGGGGACCAATGGAAGGTTTTCCATTGCAAGATGCAACAACAGAAGTTTATCTAGTTGGAAATAAAGAAGGTACTTATAAGGTTAAAATAGAACTAGTTGATGTTAGTAATTCTAATAATATAATAACAGAAACAACAGCGTCAGTAATAGTAGTTAAATAAATAGAAAATCACTCTTAAATCTTTTAAAATTACTTAATAACATTATTTTTTTTAGAAAATAGAGCAAGCTATATTTTAAATAAATACAATGCTTGCTCTATATGGTATAATAATAAGTAATGCAAAAGATGAGGTGAAATTTGTTTATGAATAAAAAAGTAATGATAGGTATGAGTGGTGGAGTAGATAGCTCTGTAGCTGCATATCTTTTAAAACAACAAGGATACGATGTCATTGGTGTTACTATGAAATTATGGCAAGACGATGACGAAGTTGAAAATGAAGGTGGTTGTTGCTCTTTATCAGCAGTTGAAGATGCTAGAAGAGTAGCAAATAAAATAGGAATACCATTTTATGTTCTAAATTTTAGAGAAGTATTTAAAGAAAAAGTAATAGATTATTTTATAGATGAATATTTAGAAGGAAAAACTCCTAATCCTTGTATAGCTTGTAACAAACATATAAAATTTGATGATTTTTATAAAAGAGCTAGACAAATAGGGTGTGATTATGTGGCTACAGGTCACTATGCAAAAATAGAAAAAGATGAAGATACAGGAAGATATTTATTAAAAAAATCTGTTACTGATAAAAAAGACCAAACTTATGCACTTTATAATCTTACACAAGAACAATTAAAACATACACTACTACCAATAGGTGATTATGAAAAGGATAGAGTAAGAGAAATTGCTAAAGGAATGGGAATGGCAGTCCACAATAAACCTGATAGTCAAGAAATTTGTTTTGTTAAAGATAATGACTATGCAAATTATGTAAAAAAACATTCTGAAAAGCGTATTGAAGAAGGTTTTTTTGTAGATACTAAAGGAAATGTACTTGGAAAACATAAAGGTATACTATACTATACAATAGGACAAAGAAAAGGTCTTGGAATTACTTTTGGAAAACCCATGTTTGTAGTAGATATAAATCCAATAAATAATACTATTGTCCTTGGAGACAATGAAGAATTATTTAAAAAAGAACTTATTGCAAAAGATGTTAACTTTATATCAATAGATAAATTAGAAGAACCATTAAGAGTTCAAGCCAAAATAAGATACTCAGCAAAACCATCGCCAGCTACTATTTATAACATAGGAGAAAATACTATTAAAATAGTATTTGATGAAGCTCAAAGGGCTATTACAAAAGGTCAATCTGTTGTAATGTACGATGGAGATATTGTCGTAGGTGGAGGAATAATAGAGAAAAGTTTATAAAAATCTCTAAGAAACTTATAAAATAAGTAATATAGTCTATAAATCTAAAATAAAGTTTATAAAATAAATTTATTGTATATGAAAATATAGTATTGATTAATTTTGTAAAATTTAGTAATATAATTATTATATTAATTAAAAACAAATACAGTGATAAGGAATAGTAAAGTATTTGATGTCTTACAGAGAGAGGGAACATGCTGAAAGCCCTTAGAATAAAATATTTGAAGCAGCCTTTTAGTAGCAATTTTGAACAATGTACCTTGAATTAAAAGGTAGATTTAAGTAGAGATTGACGGTAGTTACGTTATAGCTAAGGTTTTCCGAAGATATCATAATTTTTTATGATAATTAGGGTGGTACCGCGATTGTCCTCGCCCCTATAAATTTATTTATAGGGACGAGGTTTTTTATTTAAACGAAAAAATATAATTTATTAGGAGGAACATAATATGGAAAAGATGGGACTAAACGAGATAAGAAGTAAGTTTTTAGAATTTTTTGAGTCAAAAGGTCACTATGTAGCAGACAGCTATTCTTTAGTACCTAACAATGACAAGAGTTTATTGCTTATAAACTCAGGTATGGCACCTTTAAAAAACTATTTTTCAGGTGTAGAAGTACCTCCAAGTTTAAGAATGTGCACATCTCAAAAATGTATAAGAACAGGAGATATAGAAAATGTAGGTATAACTGCAAGACATGCTACTTTCTTTGAAATGATGGGTAACTTCTCATTTGGAGATTACTTTAAAAGAGAATCAATTAAATGGGGATGGGAATTTGTCACAGAATGGCTAAGCATACCAGAAGATAAAATATGGGTAACTGTATATGAAGAAGATGATGACTCTTATGATATATGGGCAAAAGAAATGAATTTCCCAGAAGATAGAATGGTTAGACTTGGTAAAGATGATAACTTTTGGGAGATAGGTACAGGTCCTTGTGGTCCTTGTTCAGAAATATATTTTGATAGAGGAGAAGAATATGGATGTGATAATCCAGACTGTAAACCAGGCTGTGATTGTGACCGCTACCTAGAATTCTGGAACCATGTATTTACTCAGTTTGATAGAGATGAAGAAGGAAACTACAGTCTATTAGAAAGTAAAAATATAGATACAGGTATGGGTCTTGAAAGAATGGGATGTATCATGCAAGGTGTGGACACTATCTTTGAAGTAGATACTATTAAGTCTATATTAGAAGCAGTTGAAAAATTAACAGGAGTAAAATATGGAGAAAATCCAAAAAATGATATATCAATAAGAATAATAACTGACCATATAAGAGCTGTGACATTTTTAGTTAGTGATGGAGTACTTCCATCAAATGAAGGAAGAGGCTATGTTCTTAGAAGACTTCTTAGACGTGCTGCTCGTCATGGTAAACTATTAGGTGTAAAAGAATTATTCTTACAAAAACTAATAGATGAAGTTATAAAGGTAAATGATAAAGCATATCCAGTTTTAGTTGAAAAAGAAAGTTATATTAAAAAGGTTGTTGGAATAGAAGAAGAAAAATTCAATGAAACTATAGACCAAGGAACAGAAATATTGAACTCATATATAGAAGTATTAAAGAATGAAGGAAAAGCTGTTTTAAGTGGTCAAGAAGCCTTTAAACTGTATGATACTTATGGATTCCCTATAGACTTAACTAAAGAAATTTTAGAAGAAGAACATTTATCTGTAGATGAAGAGTCTTTCAATGAAGAAATGGAAAAACAAAAAGAAAGAGCTAGAAATGCTAGAGGAAATATGGATGGAGAAAGTTGGAAGGAAGACCCTCTATCAAAATTAGAGTCTACTATAGATAGTATGTTTAATGGATATAGTGAATTATATGGTGAAGGAACTATTGAAGCTATAGTTAAAGATGATGAGTTAGTTCAAAATGCAAAAGAAGGTGATAAAGTATCTATAGTACTAGACAATACCACTTTCTATCCTGAAGGTGGAGGACAAGTTGGTGATTGTGGATTAATAACTAATGAAAATTTAGTAGTGGAAGTATTAAATACTAAAAAAGGTGCTAATAATAGTATAAAACATATAGGTATAATAAAATCAGGAAAAATAAGCAATGGAGATAGAGTAAAGACATTAGTAGATAGAGACGTTAGAATGTCTGCTGCAAGAAACCATAGTGCTACACATTTACTTCATAAAGCATTAAAAGAAGTATTAGGAGAGCATGTTAATCAAGCTGGTTCTTTAGTTACTCCAGATAGATTAAGATTTGATATTACTCATTTTGAAGCTATATCAAATGAAGAATTAAAAGTGATAGAAGAAAAAGTAAATAATGTTATTTTATCATCTTTAGACATAAAATGTGATATTATGAATATAAAAGAAGCAAAAGAAAAAGGAGCTACAGCACTATTTGGTGAAAAATATGGTGATGAAGTAAGAGTAGTTTCTATGGGAGATTATTCTACAGAACTTTGTGGAGGAACTCACTTGACAAATACTTCTCAAATAGGAATGTTTAAAATCTTGTCTGAAGGTGGAGTAGCAGCAGGAGTAAGAAGAATAGAAGCAATAACAGGAAAAGCTGTTTATGAATACTTAAAAGAAAAAGAAGGAATTATATCTGAAGTTTGTGTAAATTTAAAATCTAAAGAAGATAATTTAATTCAAAGAATAAGTTCTTTATTAGAAGAAAATAAAAATTTATCTAAAGAATTACATGATATAAAGACTAAAATGAGTTTACAATCAGCCGATTCTATTTTTGATTCTAAGCTTGAAGTAAATGGAGTTAACTTAATAACTAATAAATTTGAAGGTATGGATATGGATACACTAAGAGAAACAGCAGATAATTTAAGAGATAAGCTTGGATCTGGTGTAGTAGTATTGGCAAATATAGTAGATGATAAAGTTAACTTTGTAGTTACTGCTACTAAAGATGTATTAGATAAAGGAATACATTCAGGTAATATAGTTAGAGAAGTTGCAAAAATAGCTGGAGGAAAAGGTGGAGGAAGGCCTAATATGGCACAGGCAGGAGCTAGTGACATATCTAAGGTTGACCAAGCTCTAAGCTATGCAAGTGAGGTTATTAAGACACAAGTTAAATAACATTCACTTAAGGAGGGTTTTAGTTTGGAAAAAGATTTAGACTATACTATGAAATTTGAAGGAATACCAGAAGATAGAATGAGTGTGGGAGACACAATAGATTTTGTATATAAAGCACTAGTTGAAAAAGGATATAACCCTATAAATCAAATTATAGGGTATCTCCTTTCTGGTGATTCTAGTTATATAACTAGTCATAAAAATGCAAGAGCTATAATTAAAAAATTTGAAAGAGATGAGATACTTGAAGAAGTAATCACGCACTATCTGAATAGAAAGTAGGTCAAATAAATGAGAAAAAAGATTATGTCATTGTTGGCAGTAGTTATTATGATTTTTGTATCAACTGCTAGCTACAGTTCTGCTGAAGAAAAGGGCAAAGTCATATTTATTGATATGAATAGGACCAATCTTGGAAGTATGTTGAAGGTTCCAATCTTAAAGAGTGAGCTAGAAAAAAGAGGTCATATAGCTCTTATGAATATAAGAGGGGATCAAGGTACTGATGATAGAAGGTCTTATGCTAGTATGGGTGCAGGAACAAGAGCTGATGTAACTACTGAAGACTATATCAATTTTCAAAAAGTAGACCAAGATACTGCTAAAACTTTTGAAGTTGCAACAGGTCAAAAAGCTAAAGAGATAAATAATTTAAGTATTAATAGGTCAATAAATGAAAATCTAGAGTATGGAGAATATGGAGCAAGCTTAGGTTCATTAGGAAAAACTTTATCAGAAAATGGGCTAAAAACCTCAGTAATTGGAAATGCTGATATAATTGAAAATAATCAATTGGTTAAAAATAGAAATTTATGTTTAGTTGCTATGGATCAATATGGAAGAATTGATTCTGGTAATATTGATGATATTAACAAAAAAGATTCTAAGATGCCGTTTGGAATAGCTACGGACTACGATAAGTTATTAGATGAAACTAAAAAGTCTTATAAAAATAGTGATGCTATATTTGTAGAACTTGGAGATACATATAGATTAGATATGTATAGATTGAATCTAAATGATAATACTTATGCTGCAATGAAGAAAAATATTGTAAAAAATATAGATAAATACCTTAAAGAAGTATTTTCTATGGTTGGAGAAAATGATACTGTTTATATATCAAGTGCTTTTCCAAGTGATTTAGATTATAAAAATAAGAGAAGACTTTCTCCAATAATAAAATTTAATGGAGAAGGAAAAGGTCTATTGGAGTCTGCTACGACAAGAAAAGCTGGTATTGTTGCAAACTTAGATGTTGGAGTGGACATATTAAATGAATTTGGTCTTAAAAATGATGAAATGGTAGGTAGAAGTTATTCTTTGGTTGACAGAGAAGATAATGCTAATTACCTACAATCACTTTATAAAAAGATAGTATCTATATCATCTATAAGGTCAAGTATTATAAATGGATTTGTAGGTGTAATATCTGCTTCTTGGGTAATTGCAATGTTTGCAATATTCTTTAGAAATTATATGCCACATAAAGAGCGTGTATTCAAAGTACTTAAGGAGTTTATAAAATTGGGTATAATAATGCCTCTGTCATTTATGCTGGCTCCTTTAATGAATTTTAAGACCCCAATTACAATATCTTTGGGAATATTTGTAACTACACTAGTGTTATACTTATTAGGTCGAAAGTTATTTAAAGACAATGATATAAAACATATGGGATTTTTTGCAACACTGACTATTTTAGTAATAGTTATAGATTCTGTATTTGGAACATACTTAATGCAAAATAATATAATGAGTTATGATGCTGTTATTGGTGCCAGATACTATGGTGTAGGAAATGAGTATGAAGGTGTAACCATAGCAAGTGCAGTATTTGGTTTAGCAGTTTTATTACATTACAAGAAGGTTTCTAAGCCACTTGTTGTAATATTTTCATTAATAATACTTATAACTAGTGCATATCCTTCTATGGGGGCAAATGTTGGTGGAGCGATATCAGAATGTGTAGCATATTTGTTGTTTATAATGCTTATATATGATGTTAAACTAGACATTAAAAAAATTGCATTATTAGCTATTTCAGCTGTAATTGTTGTTTGTGCATTTGCAGCTCTAGATATAATCTCTGGTAGTGAATCTCATTTAGGGATGTTTGTACAACGAATTTTCTTAAATGGACCAGGGGAGATATTACAGACATTTGGAAGAAAAATTCAAATGAATATGCAGTTAGCACAGACAAGTGTATGGGTAAATATTTTACTTGTGGGAATTGGTGTGATTGCAGTACTTATATTTAAACCATCTAGACATTTTAGAAAGATAATGAATAATTTCCCAATTTTATTCAAAGGATTCATTGCATCTATGGTTGGTTGTATAATTACTCTTTTAGTTAATGATTCTGGTATAGTTGCTGCATCTACAGCATCTATATATATACTTATACCACTTATAATAATAAGCATAAACATGATAATATTTGAAAAAAATAACTAAAAATTTTTTAATGCATATATGCTTTGAATAAAAAATTGCAATATGATTATTAATGTAAACCAAACAGCTTACATCAAAAATTCATATTGCAATTTTTGTAATTAAGAAATGTATATGTTTTATAAAATAAGGTAAATAAAAGGAGAAAATATGTTAGATGGAAGAATAATGGGTCTTGATGTTGGAGATAAAACTATTGGAGTTGCTGTAAGTGATTTAATGGGATTAACTGCACAAGGTATAAAAACGGTAAGAAGAGTTGGCAAGAAGAAGGATATTGAAGAATTAAAAGCTATAATAAAAGAAAAACAAGTAAATAAAATTGTGTCAGGATTACCAAAAAATATGAATGGTACTTTAGGACCACAAGGAGAAAAGGTAATTAAGTTTTGTGAATTATTAAAAGAAGAAACAGGAATTGATGTAGATTTTTGGGATGAGAGACTTTCTACAGTAGCAGCAGAGAGGTCTTTGTTAGAAGCAGATGTTAGCAGACAAAAAAGAAAAAAGGTTATAGATATGTTAGCAGCAGTAATAATTTTACAAGGATATTTAGATTTTAAAATAAATTCATAAAAGAACTATAAAATTGAATACTTATGATATATAATATAAATAATAAAAATAAAAATAAAAATAAATTTGAGGTGAATGACATTATGGAAGAAAATATAATAAATTTAATTGATGAAAATGGCGTAGAAAGCCAATTTGAAATAATATTAACATTAGAAGCAGAAGGAAAAGAATATGCAATATTAATGCCTTTAGATGATGAAGAGGCTGAAGAAGCTTTAATATTTAGAATTGATGAAGATGAAGAAGGAGAAATACTAATACCTTTAGAAAGTGATGAAGAGTATGAAACTGTTGTAGCTGTATATACTGCTATAATGGAAGAAGAAGGTTTAAATTACGATGAAGATGAATCAAATGGACTTAACTAGGTAAATAATTAAGTTTGTATATAAAAAATCAGGTATTTTACTGTATTTACTTTAATTAAGAATTATTAATTGTAAAAAGTATTTATAGTATATATCTGTTTTTTTATTTTTTATTAAAAAATTTATAGATTTTGGTGAATAATATATCTTTTATGGGTATATATTTATATTATGAGAAGAAATTAAATTTTTTCAAATGTCTTGACAAAAAAAGAATTATCAATTACAATATTACTTAATAAAGATTATCAATTGAAAATAGTAAGGGTGATGTTATGGCAAACACAATGGATTTATTAAAAGACAAGTTAAAAGAAACTGGTTTTAAGATTACGCCACAAAGAAGAGCAATAGTTGAGATATTGCTTCAACATGACCATTCACATTTAAGTAGTGAAGAAATCTATGATTTAGTTAGGGTTGACTGTCCTGAAATAGGTCTAGCTACTGTATACAGAACAATGCAGTTATTAGACGAAATAGGATTAATATCAAAACTAAACTTAGATGATGGGTGTATAAGATATGAGATTAGTCTACATAAAGAAGACTGTCATAATCATCATCATCTTATTTGCAAAAATTGTGGAAAGATAATGGAAGCTAAAGAAGACCTTTTAGACAATATAGAAAAAGAAATACAATCATTGTACAAATTTAAAATACTTGATCATGATGTTAAATTTTATGGATTATGTGATGAGTGTAATAAAATGAGTGATTCAGAAGAATAGTTCTTCTGTAATTTAATGTCGATGGAAGAATAGTATAGAACTTTTATATTCTATGCTATTCTTCCATTTTTTATTATAAATTTGGATATATAGTATAAAGATAAATAGCTTTAAAGCTTTTTATAATTTTAATATTGAAAATATAATTAATCCTATAAGTATGAAAATAAATGATTTTTCTATAAAATTACTAAATGGTCCTCCGACTGTTAAAAATCCTAAGGAAATCTTTTTTTCACTTAGTGGATAAAAAAGTGGTATTCCTTGTTTTGTAAATAAATCCCCTAAAAACATATGGCTTGCATAGCCAAGTGTTCCATAAAAAGATAAATTATTAATACTAGTGATTAATTCTATTTGTTTTAGTAAAAAATATATTATGATGGTTGCAAATATACTATGAGAAAAGCTTCTGTGCTTTAGCCAGGGAAAAATTGACAACATTAGACAAAAAATTATAAAATATATTTCAACTTCTACGATGTATAAGCATATAGCTAATAGTATAAATATTAATGATAGAAAGATTTTCCTCAGAAATGTATGGGTTAGTTTTGCCTCAATAATTATAATTGCAACAAATGTAATTATTGCACTTAAATAAAAATTATCATTTATATTTATTGAAATAAAGAAAATAATAATATTAATAGCGTATATAAAAATTCTATATATGTATTTGGATATATTGTTTTTTAGAATGAAATTTGAGACCATAGAATTAGATTTATCCAAATCGGGCAGTACTGCAAAAGTAGCTGAAACTAAAATATCTACTAGAGATATAGGAATTTTAAAAATTAAAGATGTCTGGATAGCTGTTAAAATTCCTATTGCACAATGAGTTTTACCACGCATAAATCCTCCTAAAATATCAGATATTAAATCATATAATATTTAGAGGATATCAAAATAAAATAGGTTTGTCAAAATAATACGTTAAATGTATTTTAAATATAGCTTAAAATATGATACGAATTATGGTACAATAAGAATAACTGGTAGCGAGTGCGTGATTTGATATTATTTAAGATTGTAGAACGTGTTAAAAAATTAAATAGACAGAAGGAGATGATGCAATTGTTCAAAAAGAACACCAACAAGATAAAGGTAATGGCTTTAGGTGGACTTAACGAAGTTGGAAAAAACATGACTGTTGTTGAGTATAAAGATGAAATAATTGTTATAGATGCTGGACTTAGTTTTCCAGAAGATGAAATGTTAGGGGTAGATATAGTTATACCAGACATAACTTATTTAGTCAAAAACAGGGATAAAATAAAGGGTATATTTATTACACATGGACATGAAGACCATATAGGAGCTCTTCCATATATACTAAAAAAGATAAATGTTCCTGTATATGGAGCGAGACTTAGTATAGGTCTTATACAAGTAAAATTGAAAGAACATAAGATGAATAATGTTAAGTTAAATGTCATAACTCCAAGACAAGTTATAAAGCTTGATAATATGGAAGTAGAGTTTTTGAAAAATAACCATAGTATACCAGATGCTTACTCTATTGCAGTACACACAGACCAAGGGATAATATACCATACAGGAGACTTTAAGATTGATTTAACTCCAATTGATGGTGATGTTATGGATATGCATAGAATCTGTGAGTTAAGCAAAAAAGGAGTTCTTTTAATGTTAGCAGATAGTACTAATGCAGAAAAACCAGGATTTACTATGTCTGAAAAAACTGTTGGAGTAGGTCTTGATGAGTTATTTGCAAAGGGAAATGGTAGAAGAATTATAGTTGCTACGTTTGCATCTAACATACACAGATTACAACAAATAATAAATACCGCTGAAAAGTTTAATAGGAAGGTTGCTATATCAGGTCGTTCAATGGTAAATGTAGTTGGAGTTGCCAAGGAATTAGGATATTTAGATATTTCTGATGATATGCTAATAGATTTAAATGATATATACAAGTATGAAGATGGCGAGTTAGTGATAATAACGACTGGTTCACAAGGTGAACCAATGTCAGCTCTTGCTAGAATGGCTTTTTCAGAGCACAAAAAAGTAGAAATAAAGAGTGGCGATTTAGTGATAATATCCGCTCATCCAATACCAGGAAATGAAAAATTAATATCAAGAGTAATAAACTTCTTATTTGAAAAAGGAGCAGAAGTAGTATATAGTGATATAGCGGATATACACGTTTCTGGACATGCCTGTCAAGAAGAATTAAAGCTTATACATGCATTAGTTAGACCAAAGTTTTTTATGCCAGCTCATGGTGAATATAGAATGTTAAAAAGACATGCTGAAATAGCTGAACAACTTGGTATGGACAAGGAAAATATTTTTGTCATGCAAACAGGAGATGTTTTAGAGTTAGATAAGAACTCTGCTAAAGTAGCAAATCGTATACAAACAGGAAACATACTAGTTGATGGATTAGGTGTAGGAGATGTAGGTAATATAGTCTTAAGAGATAGAAAGCATTTATCAGAAGATGGTCTTATGATAGTTGTAGTAACTATTTCTAAAGATGAAGGTAAAGTTTTAGCAGGTCCAGATATAATATCTAGAGGCTTTGTGTATGTAAGAGAGTCTGAAGATTTAATGGATGGAGCAAAGGATATAATCAAAAACGTTCTAAACGAGTGTGAAGAGAAAAATATTAAAGAATGGGCTTATTTAAAGAATAACATTAAAGAAAACCTAAAAGAATATTTATATCAAAAAACTAAGCGAAATCCAATGATACTTCCTATAATAATGGAAGTATAGGATATAAAGTTTATAAAATTGAAAAGTAGACCTCTTGTAATTTTTAAAATGATATCAAAAAATTAAATTGATATCATCTTAAGAATTACAAGGGGTCTTTTTAATATTGAAAAATTTACATATTACATAAAATACCAATTATAACAATCTTTTATTAGTAAAAACTACTTATATATAAATTTTATTAATAGGAGGATATTTATGGATAATATTTCAAAACAAAATGCTAGAAAAGCTTTAAAACAAACTAAGATGGAAATAGCAGGAGAATATGGAATGAATTATGAAGATGCCTTTGAAATAATAGAAAATGCATCTAATAAAGGTGTTTTAGAAGGTTATTTTAAAAAGCTTGAAAAGAAAAAAAATTTAGGTCAAGGTATATCTAGGCATTTAGAATAAAAAAAGTTAATTGTGAGAAAATAAGTTTAAATAAACTTTAAGAGGTGACATCTATGAAAAAATTAGCTAGTACTGCTTTGGCTATATTACTTGCATTTACTCCTTTGAGTTTTTCTTTTGCAAATAGTAAGGACAATGCTGATGCCAACCAACTAAATATATCTTCAAAATCGGCAATTTTGATGGATGTTGGTAGTGGACAAATTTTATATGAAAAGGATGCTCATAAAAAGCTTCCTCCTGCCAGTGTAACAAAGGTAATGACAATGTTACTTATTGTAGAAGCTTTGGATTCAGGTGATATTAAACTTGATGATGAAGTACAAGTGAGTGAAACTGCATCTAGTATGGGTGGTAGTCAAATATTTTTAGAGCCAGGAGAAACTCAAAAGGTTGATACTTTATTAAAAGGTATAGCTGTTGCTTCTGCAAATGATGCCTGTGTAGCTATGGCTGAACACTTGGCTGGAAGTGTTGAAGGATTTGTTGATAGGATGAATTCTAAAGCAAAAGAGTTAAATATGAATGATACTCATTTTGCAAATACAAATGGACTTCCAGTAGCAAATCACTATACATCTGCTCATGATATAGCTTTAATGTCTAGAGAATTATTAAAACATGAAATGATAAGCAAATACTTAACTACATGGATGGATAAGGTTGTAGTAGGTAAAAAACAAGTTACAGTAGGTCTTGCAAATACTAATAAGCTTATAAAGCATTATCAAGGAGCTACTGGTGTTAAAACTGGATTTACTCAAGAAGCTAAATATTGTCTATCAGCATCAGCAAAAAGAGGTAATACTCATTTAGTTGCGGCAACTTTAGGTGCAGAAACTTCTCCCGAAAGATTTAATGATGCATCTAGTCTTTTAAATTATGGATTTGCAAATTATGAAAGCGTTAAGCTATGTAGTAAGGGAGATAATATTGCTACACTTACATTAGATAAAGCTGATGAAAATAAAGTCAAATTAGTTGCTAAAGAAGACTTAAATGCTCTTATTAAAAAAGGAAGTTCTAAAAAGTTTGAAAAGAAAATAGAAATAGTAAAAAATCCTAAAATGCCAATTAAAAAAGGTACTGTTTTAGGAAAGATAAAGATATGTAAAGATAAAAAAGTAATAGGTGAAGTAGAATTAATAAATAATAAAGATATAAATAAGGCAAGTTACCTACAAATGCTTCAAAGAATAATTGATAATATGATATAATCACTTGTGATAAGATAAAACTATAATTCACATAAAAAATGCCCGTATAGAATTACTATATGGGTATTTTTATTTAGTCTATTAAAAGTTGTTATAATCATATGCTTACAATGATTATCTAAGTAAAGGCATACTACCTGTAAGTTTATTTACTTGCTTTTTATTTCCATATATTCCTATACCAAAATACTGTAGTTCGTCTTCTTGGACAGTGGCAATTTTTTGTGTGAATTCCTCATAAATATTACAACCTTGTGCAACATCTGAAAAATCTACAACAGTTAATCCTTCAAATTCAGGAGTATATAATTTTTTACGTAAATTCTTTATAATTTCTTTGTTTCCTTTTAAGATAGGTACAGGTATAGCAACAATTCCTAAATGATTATTACCTGTTTTGTCAACTACATCTGGACCTACTATTTCTGGAGTATACTTACCTAGTGTAACTCCCATTACCGCTGCTGTATTTGATATAATTCCCATTGGTAAATTTTCATCTATTACCATAACACATTTCACATTTTTATTTTCCATTTTTTAATTCTCCTTTTCATCTTCTTTAAAGTTATTTTTATCATTGTTTATAAATATATTTTGATATTGTTTAGGTGTAAGACCAATAAAGTTTTTAAAAAAATTTGTAAAGTGACTTTGGTCTACAAATCCTGTTTGTATAGCAGCATCTATGGGTTCTATTCCATTTTCTAAAAGTTTCTTAGCTTTATTTACTCGTATATTTTCAAGGTATCTGTAAGGTGTAATGCCTTTTAATTTTGTAAAATTACGAAGTAATGAGTACTTATTCATTTTTGCTAGATAACTTAACTCATCAAGTGCTATACGTTCAGCATAATTATTTTCTAAATAATCACAGACTATTTGAATTTCTGTACTTATTTTTTCTGAGTTAGACTGCAAAACTGGTTCTGTATATTCCTTTATTACTTGTTCAATTAGGAAAAAGAATATTTCTTCTTTTTTAAAATCTAATTGTTCTTCCATAATTATATGATGTAGTTCTTGTAGTAAAGGTACTAATTCACTACGAAATATTACCTGCTGATTAAACTTAGGTAAATAATTTTTCCCTGTAATTTCTAAGACAGCTTTTTGCATTATTTCTGGTTTAATATTAATACATCTATAATCAAGAACTTCATTATCTATTTGTTCACAAGTATGACTATCAAAAGGATTAAAAAGTAATAAATCTCCTGTGCTTGTAGTATACTTTTTGTTTTTGCATGATAAATATCTTTGACCTTTCTCTATAAAACCAATTACATAGTGTTCATGAAAATGGTTTGGAAAATTTTGCATGATACCTTTGAATCTATATGCTTCAACTTCTAATTCACTATCAAAACATACTGTGCGTTTTTCTTGTTTCACCTGAACAACCTCCTTTCATATTGTATAAAGTGTAACATATATTTTTTTGTACTTCTTGTATGATATTGACTAAAAACTAATAACAACTAAAAAAATGACAACTTAATTTTTTTAGTTGTCAAATTAAATAATATTTATATGTAATTTATTTTGCTAACCGATTAAAGCTTCTGCCTTTTTCTTTACAAATAGCTAGTTATTAAGTATTTATTCAGTTGCAATAACTTCGTCTAACATGTTCCCATAAGAAGCAAATTCTTTTATAAATTTTAATACAAGGGCTGTATCTGATTCAATTGTGTATATAAATTTCAGTTCATTATTTTCTACAGTACTATTCATTTTGTTACTCTCTTTATTTGTAATACACGGATAAGATAACAACAATGTCAGTTTATGTCAATATAATATTATACTACCAATAAGTGTAATTATTATATTTTTACAGCTAATATGATATAATAATAAAAGTTATAAAATAAAAAATGAATTTTAATTTTATGCCTGTATACACAATTATTATAATATAAAATAATTTTGATTATAAGTTATTTAATTGTTATAATAGTATTAAAAATTCAATTTAGGAGATGTACATTAATGTTAAGTATGAATATAGGAGAAATCGTAGCAAGTTTGGTTGGTATAGCCATGGCAATATCAATACATGAGTTTGGTCATGCATACTCGGCACATTTATTAGGTGATGATACAGCTAAGGCTTATGGAAGAATGACATTAAATCCTGTAAGACATGTCGACCCAATTGGTCTTTTGGCTATGTTTATTCTTAGAATAGGATGGGCAAAACCAGTCCCAGTAAATCCTAATAACTTTAAAAATTACAAGATAGGCAATTTGATAGTTTCACTTGCAGGTGTTTTCTGTAATGTTCTGACTGCTATAGTCTGTGTCATTATAAATAAATATGTGCACATGTATGCGATAAATACAATAGCTGAATATGTATTCTTATATAGTATGGGATTTGCTGCTTTTAATTTACTTCCTATACCTCCACTTGATGGATGGGGAGTTATATCTACACTTGTTCCATATAAATGGAATGAATATGTGTATAAATTTGAAAATATGAGTTATATAATTTTGTTGATTGCTTTATTTACAGGTATATATCAAATAATATTAACACCAATATATACCGTATTACTAAGAATAGTATATTTATTTGTTTAATAAAATAAACAACTTAAAGAGGGGTTAATATGAAGTATAATATACAATTACAAGTCTATGAGGGACCATTAGATTTGCTGTATGACTTGATAACTAAACATAAGATAGATATAAAAGATATATCAATTATAGATATAACTAAGCAATATCTTAATTATCTAAAAATGTTAGATAAAATGGATTTAGAGATAACTAGCGAATTTATAACTATGGCATCTAAGCTTTTAGAGATAAAATCTAAATACTTACTTTACAAACAAAAGGATGAAGAAGAAGACCCAAGAATAGAACTTATGGAGAAATTAGAAGAATATAGAAAATTTAAAATAGCATCACAAGATATAAGGGAAAATATAACTTATATTAATGAAAGATTTTATAGAACCAAAGAAGAAATAGTTATTGATGATAATGTAGATTTAGAAGATATATCAATAGAGGCAATAAAAAATATACTTCCATATATATTTAAGATTAAAACATCACAAATTGAAAATACTAATGATGAAAAATTGGATAAAATAGTGAGAAAAAAGATAATATCTGTGGAAGAAAAAATAGTGTATATAAGAAATGTTATAAAAGAGAAAATAGAAGTTACTTTTACAAATATCATAAAATCATATGAAAATGATGAAATAATTGCTACTTTTTTATCTATATTGGAGCTTATAAAAGAAAAAGAGATAGTAGTGGTACAAGATATATTTTTTGATGATATTTTAATAAGAAAAAGTTCGGAGTGTTAAAATGAAAAGAGAAGATATAAAG
>NZ_JAGWCT010000053.1:0-27763 GCF_020657815.1 Clostridioides sp. ZZV15-6597
TAGTATATATTTTTAGTTAAATTGGGTAATAAAAAATAAAAGGATGGTGATTTGATTGAAACTTAATAAAGGTATCAAATTTACAATAGGATTGCTTATGGATATAGGAATTAGCTTAGTTCTAGGTCTCAATCCTCTATTAACAACTTTATTTGCTCTACTATATATAACACTCTATATTCCAGATATTTGTAATATTATAAAAAAATAAATATTCATCTGAAATAGACTATATAGAAAAAGCTCCCTACTTAAAAGACTACTCTGGCTTGAATTTAATTGATTTTTATGTAGTACCACATTCCCAAAATTGGGAATTTGGAAAAGCTGTAGAAAAAATAGTAAATGCGTATTCTAAAACTTTAGAATTAAAAACCATTAATGATAATCAAGCAATATTAATTGAAAACGACAGTGTTAGAATTTTAAAATAATTTAATATAAATAGCACCAAAGAATGATAAACACTGGCTTGTCATATCTTTGGTGCTTTTTTATGCAATACGTTTTAGAATACTAATTGACAAAAAAAATAAACCTCATTATAATTAAACTACTAGTTTAATTAATTTCATGAAAGGAATATGATATGGGAAGAAGAAAAAAAGAGCCAAAAAGTGTACACCGTGAAAACATTGCTTCTGCTGCTCAAATTCTATTTATGCAAAAAGGAATTGAAGCAACATCAATGGATGATATTGCAAAAAAAGCTGGTTACAGTAAAGCAACCTTATATGTATATTTTAAAAACAAGGAAGAAATTGTTGGTGTATTAGTACTTGAAAGCATGAAAAAACTGCATACATACATCACTTCTGCTTTAGAAAAACAAACAAGTACAAAAACAAGATACGACTTTATCTGCAATGCACTATTAAAATATCAAGAAGAATTTCCATTTTATTTTAAAATAGCTCTCGATGAAATCAACATTGACTTTGAAAATACCGACTACTTACCTGAGGAAAAAGAAACCTTCCGTGTTGGTGAAGAAATCAATGAGAAAATAAAACAGTTGCTAAAGGCTGGTATCTTATCAGGTGAGCTTAGAGAAGATATTGAAATTATGCCTACTATATTTTCACTTTGGGGAATGTTATCTGGCATTATACAGACAGCAGCAAATAAAGAAGCTTATATCAAACAAGAAGTAAAACTTTCTAAACAGGAATTTCTTAAATACGGATTTGATATGCTTTATAGCTCTATTTCTAAATAGATAAGATAAATCTACAAATATACAACTATACAATTTCTTATAATAGACATTATTACTTTATATATTTGAATATATCTGAAATTCCATTAAAACAAAAGATATTCAAAACAATTACCAAATACTCTAACTAAAAGGATTGAGAGGTATTAGAAATGAAAGTAAGCAAGAAAAAAATCATTTATCGTATTATCGTTATAGTTTTGCTGATAGGACTAGCATGCCTTGGAATATATTTAAAACAAGTTAAAGATTATAAAGAAACAATAAAAAATATGACCTTTAAAAAAGTAAATATTTCCGATATTGCTGATGGAACCTATGTTGGAGAATATAATGTAAATATCATATCTGCTAAAGTAGAAGTCACTGTAAAGAGTGGTAAAATTTCAAACATTAATCTTTTGGAACATAAAAATGAACGAGGAAAAACAGCAGAAAAAGTTATTGATAAAGTACTTAACAAGCAAAAAGTAGATGTAGATGCTGTATCAGGTGCAACAAATTCAAGTAAAGTTATAAAAAAAGCAATCGAAAATGCACTCATAAAAGGATAACTATACTTAACAAATTTTTATAAGAGTAAAAATATTGTTTTTGAATATCTGTACCAATTTGTGGTATAATAAAAGCAAGAAGAACTACAATCTATTTCGTCGTAGAGTGAAGTTCATAATTAAATGAAGCTATTTGAACTTATGGAACTTGATTTTAAAATCAAATTCCCAGCCACTTTTACTCTTGCCACGAGTTGAGTGGCTTTTTACTTTCGTAAATACTTTACAAATTAAGTAAAATATTAAACTAGCAACAACGCCAGCTATTACATTAAGTAAAAAGTTATTCATACTTCCCACCTCCTTTCATTAGGAAGTAGGTTTTATCCTAGTATGAACTCCACTCTTAAATTATAGGTTACATCTTCTTGCTATAAATATTATAACATATACTTTCCCATATTTTACCTGTGTTTTTATTCTAATAACTCCTTTTTCTTTTCAGCATCATATGTACCTACTATCATCAAATATTATTTAGAAATTAGATTTAATATAATAAAATCAACTATAAACAAGAATAAGTTTGTTTCTCTAAACAATGTGATACTTATAGGAATATGTTACAAATAAAACTTTCAATAATTGAGCCTTGAGTAGTGATAAAATAATATTTTTCATAAAATAAGCAAAATAATTGATACAAATTATCATTTTCTGTTGAAAATTACATTCATGCGTGCTATACTTAGTTGCATAAATGGTAATAAATGTCATATGATTTTACAATTCTATTAATAATAATTATTATTAATTATTAATTTTTAAATTTTGAAATGAATATCAAGAATTTTCTAAATATAGAATAATTCTCTAAAACACAAGAGAATTATTAAAATATAAAAGAATTATATAGGCTATATAAAAAACACATAAAACTACACAAAAACATATAGTACGCTTAAAAATATAATAGAACTATATAATACTACTTTTGTAAAATCATACTCTATTTTTAGCATTTATTACTCTATACATAAGATATATAAATAAAATTTAACTTAATGAAAGGATACGATAAAATGAATATTTTAAAAATGAAAAAAACAGGGATATTTTTAGGAGGAGTACTTTTAGGTACTGTAGGTGTCAAAATACTTTCAAGTGATTGTGTAAAAAAATCTTGTACTAAAGCAACTGCTGGAGCATTGAAAGTTAAGGATTCTGTTCTTGAGACAACTACTAAAATCCAAGAAAATATGGAAGATATTTTAGCTGAAGCAAAAGAAATCAATGAACTAGAAGAATTATCTTCATCTAAAGTAAAAAAAGTGCAAGAAGATGCTGAAGTTGTACAAGAAGCTCTTAAAACTGAAAATGTACAAACTGTAGAAAAAAACACTGATTCTAATAGCATTAAATGTGAAGACATCAAGGAAAATGGTACTGAAGAAAAAAATAGTACTTGCACAGCAGAATAAATTTAACGATTATTATGGTTAATACTATCAGGTGTTATGATTAATAATATCAAGTATTATGATTAATAGTATCAGGAGGAAGTAAATTGAATCTTTATATAAAGCATGAAATCAGAGGTCGTATACGTTTTGATTTACAGCTTGGTAAATTGAATAACAAGCAGGCAGATACTCTACTATATTATTTGACTTCTATAAATGGTGTTACCAAAGCAAAGGTTTATGATAGGACCGGTGACGCTGTTATTTATTACACTGGTGAAAGAAACTCTATAATAAAAGAAATCACTAAATTCAGTTTTAATAATAGTGAAATAGAAAAATTAGTCCCTGAACACACTGGTAGAGAGTTAAATAATTACTACAGAGATAAATTAGTAAATAAGCTATTGGTAAAGAGTGTATCTAAGATATTTTTCCCAAAATCTTTAAGATTTTTTTTTATAGGACTTCACTCTATAAAATATTTCAAAAAAGGTATCTCTTCTTTATTAAATAAAAAGATAGAAATTTCTGTTTTGGATGCAACTGCAATAGGTATCTCCATTTTTAGAAAAGACGTAAATACAGCTGGGTCAGTGATGTTTCTTCTTGGTATAGGCGAATTACTAGAAGAATGGACTAGAAAAAAATCTATAGATGATTTAGCACAAAGTATGTCGTTAAATATTGAAAAAGTATGGTTAAAAAAGGATGATACTGAAATTTTAGTTCCAATTTCAGAAATAAAAGAAAACGATTTAGTTAGTGTAAATATGGGAAATATGATTCCATTAGATGGAGTTATTGAATCTGGTGAAGCAATGATTAATCAGGCATCTCTTACAGGTGAATCTCTTGCAGTTAATAAAAGACAAGGCTCTTACATCTATGCTGGAACTGTGATAGAACAAGGTAATATCGTAATGTGTGTCAAAGAAAAGGCTGGTACTACCAGATTTCAAAAAATTGTAACTATGATTGAAGAATCTGAGAAACTTAAGTCTTCTGTCGAAGGAAAATTTGAACATTTAGCAGATACCTTAGTTCCATATAGTTTTTTAGGAACTCTATTTACTTATGCAGTTACTAGAAATCCTATAAAGGCACTTTCTATTTTGATGGTAGATTTTTCTTGTGCATTAAAACTCTCTATTCCTATTTCTGTATTATCAGCTATGAGAGAATGTAACAATTATAATATTGCTGTAAAAGGTGGGAAATTCCTTGAAAATGTTGCATATGCAGATACTATTGTATTTGATAAAACAGGCACATTGACAAAGGCTCAACCAACTGTTTCAGATATAATTACCTTCCAAGATTATAATAAGAAAGATATGTTAAGACTAGCTGCTTGTTTAGAGGAACATTTCCCACATTCTATAGCTAATGCAGTCGTGCATGAAGCTGAAAAACAAGGTCTCAGTCATAAGGAAATGCATACAGAAGTAGAGTATATTATTGCACATGGTATTTCAACAAAAGTTGATAATAAAAAGGTTATAATAGGTAGTAAACACTTCGTATTTGAAGATGAAAAATGTATTATACCAGATGGCGAGGAGTATAAATATAATAATCTTTCAGACGAATATTCTCACCTATTTATGGCAATATCGGGGAAATTATCAGCTGTTATTTGTATCAGTGACCCTTTACGAGCAGAAGCTAAAGATGTAATTTCAAACTTAAGACAATATGGACTCAAAAAAATTGTAATGATGACTGGTGATAGTGAAAAAACAGCTAAATCTATAGCCAGCAAAATTGGAGTGGATGAATATTATTCAGAAGTCCTACCAGAGGACAAAGCTAATTTTATTAAAGATGAGAAACTAAAAGGTCGTAAAGTTATTATGATTGGAGATGGAATCAATGATTCTCCTGCTATATCTGAGTCAGATGTTGGAATTGCAATGAGTGAAGGAGCTGAAATAGCAAGAGAAATTTCAGATATTACTATATCAGCAGATAATTTAAATAATTTAATTACTTTAAAACAGATTAGCAATAAACTTATGAAAAGAATTGGTTTAAGTTCTAAGTTTATTATTGCTTTCAACTTAGGTTTGATTTTTCTTGGTGTAGGTGGATTTATTAGACCAAGTACATCCGCATTTTTACATAATGCTTCTACTGTTGGAATAAGTTTAAACAGTATGACAAATTTATTAGATAAACCTAATACTTATAACTACAATTAACCCCCATTGTATAACACATTTCTATCTAAAAAATTTATAATTCATATTAAAAAAAGCACTTTTAAACAATTAAGCAATAATATTTAAAAGTGCTTTTATGACTAAATTTTATAACTAAAATCAACCTACTTCAATATTACTTCTCAATAATATTCAATATTGCGTAATACCATTCAATATTACCTCTCAACACTACTTTAATACTATTCAATATTACCTTTCAATACTACTCAATACTAAAGGTAAATTTCCATAATATTTCTACTTCACTACTAAAAACACCTTTCCTTAAATCTTACTTCAAACTGCTATATTTCAATCAATCTCTGTTCATAGCATTTTAGCTCATTTTGTTTTAGATAGTTAAATTCAGACTCTACATAAATACCACAACCAATAAACTCAATTGTTAGATTTGGTATATTCTCTTTCAATATACTCATCTGTTCATATATAATTTTTTCCCACAAATCAGCCTGTAATATAGAGAAATACTTCATAATTTCTCCATTGTTATCCATATCCTTTTTGATTTCAGACCAGTTTTTTAGCAAAACGCCTCTTTTATCAATATATCCAAGTTTTTTAAAGCTCTCTATACTCTGATTCCATGCATCTTTACTACTCTTCTCAAAATATGACTCTAGCTTTTTACTTTGCTCATTTGTCAATAAGTCATAAGAAAGCTTCTTATTAAAATGTGCTTTCAAGGAAAGTTTAGCCATAGAATACGGGCTTCTACCAGAGTTTAATCCCGCATTTTTAAACTTTTCTATTCCTTTATCTTCTATTGAAGACCAGATAGAGTTTACTGAATCTGAATCATCATCTTTTCTATATTTAACATCCAAACCATGTGTAATATCGATATAATTTTGTGGAAATACATATTGATAGTACATATCTTTGTTATCATCATACAGAAAAAAATATCCTTTATCATATAAATGCATATGTACATTTATTTTTAAACTATCATCTAAAATATTTCGTCTAAGATTAGGTATATTTGCATAAATAGTTACATATTTCATTGCATCATAGTTTTGATTTATTGGAATTTCAAAGCTAATTTCTTCTCCTGTCAAAAGCTTTTTCACTTCTTCTTCATTACAATCATATAAAGAAAATGTATTTTCAAATCCCACACGTGATTTTCCAGCCAAACTTCCTGCTAATGGTATTTTCAAAATATGATTGTCTGTTTTTTGCCATTGATAAGTATCTTGAGCTAAAAACTCTTTAATTTGTCTATTTTGTTCCTTTGCCTGCTTTAACACCTCATCTTCATTTTCTGTTATTCCTACATGGCATCTATTTAAGATATTTACTATATTGCTTCCAAATGGAAACGTCCATAATTGAAAAGCTGCTGCCTCCACTTGGCACAAATATCTAATCTGATTCAATTCAATTTGATGAATAAGCTTTTTCTGATACTCATTCATTTGGTTACCACTGTCTGACATGTGATAAATCAGTTCTCCCATTGCAAGATTGTCTTTTTTCTTGTCAATCTTGTCAGTAATAATAATCTGAGCATCCATCATGTCCTGTACTTTTTTGAAAATTCCCGAAATATCCTCTGCATTTTCCATTTTCAAGCTTTCAAACTTCTTAGTTAATTCTGTTAATACATCTTTCATTTTTAATCTGCTTATCTCATTTTCAAAAATATCCTGATTTTTAACTATAGTATCAAATCCGTCTACAAATGGTATAATAGATTCTTTCAATGTTTTATCTTTGAACTCTGCCATCTGAGTATTTAAACTATCTAGTTTTTTAATATTATCTTCTTTTGTCTTAATCGCATCTTTGACTACTTTTATTTTATCTTCAAAACTAGCTTTTACATTTAGACAATTATTAACACTACTAATTGCTGTATTGATAAAAGAACAACTTGCACTACCAATACTTAATACATTTTTAATAGTTGCTGTTCTTTGCTGTCTTTCAATAGATGCTTTACACTTCTCTAGTGCAGCCAACTTATCTTTTTGTTGTTTATTACTATAATTTGCTTCCAACATACCCATTTCTTTTTTCTGAATGTTTGTGTATATCTTTTCATACTCGCCTTCATCCAGTCCATTTTTTGCTGCTGCAATGTCATTATCTTTCCCTTGATAGTCATTATTATCTAAAGACTTAGTCATAATCTCTTTAATTTTATTAAAATTATCTATCTTTCCATCATCGACACCAACTAGTTTATTTGTCATTGCTCCTAAAGCATTTTTTCTATCTTCATTTAACTGAGTTCCAAGGACAAAACTCATACCTTCAGAATCCATTTTGAAATCTGAAAAACTAACCATTCTGTTAGTCCATTGGTACTCTTCTTCCTTAGCTGAAAGATTTTCTTTTAAAGATTTTGCACTATCAAAAGCTCCCAGACAAGCTTGACCAATACCACTTAATGATGATAGTAAGCTCAACGCACTCTGTATTCCAGAAAGAATTAGCTGTGTTTTCATTTGTTCCTGAAGTTTTTCCTTCTTTTCTTCTAATTTCTTTATGTCTCCTTTTTCATCTTCTTTTATCTTTAGAATTTCTTGAATCAAAAGATTCATTTTTGCTCCAACAGAAAGCATTTTATTTTCAAGTTCTTTTTTCAAAACTTCTATTTGTTGATTTCCTGAGTCAATTTGAGTTAAGACATTTTCCTTATATGTATTGAAATATGCTTCTTTTAATTCATCTTTTTTTCCTTGTTCCAATTCTTTTAAAGTCTTCTCTAGATAATCTGTCAGAGTTCGAATATCTGTAACACGATTTCCTCCAATTTCATCTTCCTCTATCATCTGCATATAAAATGCTGCTTTCTGTTCTAATGCAAATAAAATCATACTCCATTCACTAAAACTCTGATTTTCTTTTACAAAAGCTTCTATTCTATTAGACTGCATCAATTTATTTATAAGATAGTCATAAATCTCTTTTGCTTCTTGGTAAAACTCTTTCTTTGTATGCATATCATCTAACGAAATTACTTCTTTATTTTTCTTATCAAATTTATAATATTTCTGAAGAATTTCTCTATTTAACTGCATTTCCACTTTCTCAACTGCATTAAAAATCTCATAAATATGTGAAATTTCTAAAATATCTGCTTCTAAAATTCCTACTGAACATAAAAGTTTAAGGTTTCTATATCCTTTACTTCCAGAAAAACCAAATCTTTCAAAGAATTGATAGAAAAATGTATCCATTGATAGAGAATACTCCTGCTTTAGCAATGCGTTTTCTACTAATGATTTTCCAGGATGCCCTTCTTTTCCATCTGCTCCATCTAGGCCTGAATCTGCAAGTTTTTTAATTGTCCAGTCCTTGTGTTTTGCATAAAGAGCATCTAGTGCCTTTCCATCATCTGCTGTTTCCTTACTGTCTGAACCACGACCTATCACATATCTATCAAAATAGTAATAGTTTCTGTCACTATCATCTATTGGAACAGAAGTTCCTATATATCTTATTGTTTCTTCAAAAATTCCTCGGATTCCTCCAAAACCTCCAGCTCCACCTTTTCCTCCAGAACCGCCTTTTCCTGCTAAGCCATGTCTTCCGTCTCTTTGGTTTATAGAATTTTTTAGTACTGTTGCTTGTCCAAGGAGATAAATCTGTCCAGCCTTACTTCCAAGACCAGCATTTCCACCATCTCCACCTGTTCCTCCAGTATTTCCTTGTTTTCCTTTTTCTGCTTCTACTATATAGTATTTTGTATCTTTCTCCTTAGTAAACTCTTTTTTCTCTGGCTTAGAACCTAGTTTTGCATTTGCTCCAGCTATTCCGTATGCTCCTGTTTCTCCTACTTTTCCATCTTGGCCGTTTCCACCTTGTCCACCATCAGCATAAAGCTTAAGTTCGCCTTCTTTTTGTATATGTTTAAAAGATATTAAAATATCGCCTGAAGTTCCTGCATTATTTCCAGCTCTTCCATTCATTCCGTTATAAATAGAACTTTCTCCATCCAATTTTTTTGCATCATTTCCAGAAACATTAATTGAATAAGAACCTTTTGGTATACATAATTTTTCAACCAATAGAACTATGTTTTTACCTGAGAAAACATCCTTCTTCATATCACAATCTATTTTTAGCTCACACTCTCCATACATATATATAGATGATAATTCATTAAGTTTATATCCAGATATGATTTTAGTCAAATCTGATAAATTCACTTTAGGTACAGGAATATATATAGAAAGCACTTTGTCTTTTTCATATGATTTTATATATGTACAGTTTTGAATTTTTTCTCTTCTATATTCTTCATCTAGAAGTTTCTCAGCTTCTTCCTCTTCCAATTCCTTCTCTGCTATCCAGTATTTAATACATTTTAAAGTGTCTTCTAGCGTTGTATTTAATAATGATTTTAACAATTCACTTAGACCGACAATATTAGTTTCTCTACAATAACTATTTAGCTCTAAAACAAGGCGTATTTTTTCTAATATGTTTACTTTTTGTACACCATCACCATAGAAAAGTTCTTGCACAAATCTCATGAGTCCTTCAATACTATTTGTTTTTCCTAAGCTCTGACTCATTTGTTCCAACTGAGCTTTTTTCTCTTTTAAATTTTCTATAGAAGATAAAATAGAAATAGAATCTTCTAACGCCTTTTTTACACTTTCTATATAAGAAGGTAAAAGTTTTTCTAGTTCTTTATATGTTATATCAACAGCTTTTTGTACCTCTATTTTACAAGAAGCTGTAAGCATCAATCCCATATCAGTTTTTTTGAAAGTATTTGGAAGTTTTTCTAGTTCTCCCAATAGATTTTCTGGCTTTGTATCTAGTGGATTACACAATTCTATAGACACATTATCTGATAGTATCACATTTAACAGATATACCAGTTCTTTATAACCTTCATAATCTTTTTCTTGATTATCTAGGTCTTCTTTTACTTTTTTCAGTATATTTCTAACTTTTTCTTTTGTTACACTACTACTAGGTGACTTAGGTATTTTATTGATAAGAAAGAAAAAATTTTCCTTATACTGTGTATATTCATTAAACATATCTTTTAAGTTTTTAGCTGTATCAATTAACAGTGTATGTCTAGAGTCCAGTAAAGACTGGTAGTCTAAAATGACTACTATCCCTTTTACCTTTAAAGATGCAGAGATAGTTTCTCTTACAAGCATTGCTCCTGCAATCATATACTCTGCTCCACGATTATCAAAAAATCCAGGGCAATCGCATAAGGAAAATGCTTTATTTTCAATATCTACAACTTCTGGGCATAAAGTCTTAGAATATACACCATTTCCAATATCAACTGCTGAATCTTTAGCTGTGATGTATACTTGTCCAGTTTCCGCATCTGTCTTTTCTTCCATCTCACAACCTTTTAAATAGTTGATACAAGTACTTTTTCCAACTCCTGAAGCACCCAGGAATAACAAAATCGATTTTTCTCCTAAATTGTATCTTTCCAGTTCATGCCTTCCATCTTCTAAAAGATTTATGATTCCATTGTACAATTCATTTGCCATGTGTTCATCCCTTTCTATACTTCAGCACAATAGTTTTGATATTTCTCTTTAACAAAACTTTCTTCTACTTTTAAAACTGCTGTTGATACTTTAGAATTTGGATTATTATATCCTCCAGATTCTCCTCTATCTCCATAATCAGCATACTCTCTTGATGGACCTTCTTTTCCTTCTTTCCAACTTCCACCTTCAAAAGTTATACGATAACTAGCAATACCAGTTAGCTTATAATCCCAACTTGTAAAATATCCTGTATAGTATACAGTGGAATCTATAGCACTTGGAGAAAATGAAAGTGTATTATAACCATGATAACCACCTTTTCCTCCATTTCCACCAAATCCTGGTCTTCCATCTGGACCTCTTTCTCCATCTCTTACTGTTATATCACAACAGCTGATTAACTTATCTCTCTTTTCATCTGAATCTGCCAAGAAGTAGATATTTCCTTTACTTCCTCCATTTCCACCTCTTCCAGCATTTCCTCCTTTTTCTCCATTTCCTCCTTTTGCACCACTTGTTCCTGATGCAAAATAACCTTTAAACATTTGTCCATGGAAACTACTTGTATATCCTGCATCACTTCCATTTCTACCTGTGCTTCCAGTCTCACCATCTTTACCATCTGTTCCTCTTGAACCATTTCCTCCATTTGCTATTAGTGTAAGGCGATAGTTTTTAATTTCTTCCTTAATATATAAATAAATATTTCCTGCATCTCTACCATCTTCACCATTTCTTCCATATATAGAATTATCTATAATATTTCCACTCTTTCCACTTACATTAATCTTAGCATTACTACTTACATCAAGATTCTTACAAGAAATAATGATATTTTTTTCTGATGCAAAATCCATTCCAAGATTATCATCCATATAGATAGTATCTTTAGCTGAAAACATAATTGTAGAGACATCCTCTCCCACTTTTCTATTTCTAAAAGCCTCTAGAACACTACTTATTACTAAGTTTGGAATTAGTGCCTTCACTTCTATGACTGTCTTGTTTTTAAGTTCAAATGTTTTTATTATAAATGGAGTTAAAATATATTTACTTACAAGATTTCTAATTATTTCATTACCTTTTTCTCCATAGGTATTTAATCTTGTTATATTTTCTCCTAATTCTTCACTATTTCTATCTGTAAGATTCTTTAAAATAGGCTCAAAATCACGTTTACTATATATGTAATCTGTTTTATTTGCAACTTCCATCAATTTATCTCTATTTGATAATGTCCATACCTGTTTTTGTACCTCATAAGAAACTAAAATCTCTTCTACTTTCTTTCTTATAATAATAAATTTTTGTTCCATTATACTTTTACTTGTTTTTTCTATAATAGATTCCATATATACAGAAGATAGTGAAATTTCAGCATCTCCATGGTCTGTATATTTATTTAAGTCTTTAATTATACCCAAGTTTCTCTTTATCTCATTTTGTAACTTTATACATGTGTCTTCCAAGAATAATCCACTTTCTCCTGACAATAAATTGATAAATTTATCTAAAGTAATACTAGCTGTATTAACTGAACTTTCTAACCAGTCTTTAAATATGTCTACTACTCTATCATATTTTGACATTTCTTGAATCATTGTTACTCTTTCAACCTTTTCAATAAAGTCTTCTGTATATTCCTTAACATAAACTTCTAGTCTAGATACTATACCACCTTGAATATCTTTTATTAATGTATCTAAAACTAATCTTGCATCTGCACTGATTGGATATTGGAATGCTGATGTTTTATCTTTTACTTCTTCTAAATTTATTACTTCTTTTAATAATCCTTCTCTTTGCTCTGCTTCAAGTGGTTTACAAAGATGAATATTTTTTCCTTCTCCTTTTAGCAATTCTTCAAATAACCAAGCTTTATCTTGTATATTATTTTCTGGACTTTCACACAATTGTTCGTATTTTTTTCTAATCACATTATATATTTGTTTTTCTGTTCTTCCTAAAAAGCTTTTAGAAACAAAGAAAGTAATACTTCCTCTAAAATTCTCTTTATGAAGACACATATTTAATTGTTGAAATAAATCAAGTACTTTTGTAAGTCTAGCCTCTAATATATCTGCTTCTGGTATTAGTACAACTACGCCACATATAGATGCAGAATTTCTAAACACCTCTCCCAACGAAACTGCTGCACTAATGTCATGTGCTACACCTCTGTTATCACTGAATCCTGCAGTATCACATAATTTTGCATCCATTCCTTCTACTTCTCTTCTCATATCTACAATATTGGGATACAAAGTTTGTGAAACAGCTCCTGAACCAATTTCTGCAACAGGGTCTACACATTCAATATATGAGATACCAGTATCTTCATCTTCTACTTCCTTCATTTCACATCCTGCAAGATAATTAATTGCTGTACTTTTCCCACAACCTGTGCCTCCAAGAATCAAAATTAGATTCTTATTTATAGCCTTATCTATTGCTACTTTCCCTTCATCTAATAGGATTTTGATTTCTTCTAAAAGCTGATTTTTTTCTTCCATGTATCTTCCCCCTTGTTTATAAAATTTTTTAATGTTAAAATAACTGTGCTTGTAAAATATAGCCTTTACTAACACAGTAATTTTATTTTATATATCTAATTATACTTTTTATTTTATATCTAATTACATTTTCTACTTTATATTATTTTTTCTACTGCTCTAAACTTTGACCATCCTCCACAATGAATATTCATATAAAAAACCTCCTTATATGTTTAAATTTATTTATATAATAGTACCAATTTTCTAAATATTCAATACAATTCGTGTAACTAGTCGATAAAAGTGCATAACTGGACAAATAGTTTGTATAAAAAACTTTGAAAGTCAAATTTATTTAATTAAAAATAATATAATACAAAAAAACAGTCAATCTATTAAAATCAACTGCTCCATAAATTGAATTTTTACTTATTAGATTTTACAAAGTTTATACATTTGCATGTGTTCCCCTATACAAAACTGATATTGCCACTGCTATAAGTATCATGCCCATAAAAGCAGGTGCCGCATGACCAAGAGACACATAGATTTGACCTCCAATGATAGGTCCAATTATTCTCGCTAAAGATTGAATAGATTGACTACCCCCTTGAATCCTTCCCTGTTCACTAGAATCGACAGACTTGGATATCATCCCATTGAATGAAGGTCCAAAGATAGAATCGCCAAAACCAAATATAAACATTCCAACAATAAAAATAGGATAGAATGAAAACAGTGCCGATGCTGCAATAAAACTGTAACCTATAATCTCCGAAATCATTCCAAGAATGGCTATCTGTGCATCACTGAGTTTTCTCAAAAGCTTTGGCATTATAAAACCTTGTGAAATGATGTCTTGGATACCCATAATTGAAAATACAAGTCCAATTAGTGCGGGTTTCCAATTGAAAGTATCTATTGTAAATTGTGAAAAGACAGACTGTAAAGACCCATTTGGTATCCAAAGTAAGAATGCTGATACAAGTAGCCTTTTTAAGTTTTTTACAGAAAGTACATTTGCAAGCTGTATAAATGGATTTAGCCTTGCAAGTGTAATCTCCTTTAATCTATTCTTCTTATCAAGGCTCTCAGGCATATATAAGAATCCATAAATAACATTCAATAAAGTTATTATTGCCCCAAAGTACATTGGTACAGAATAACCAAACTTAGCAAGTAATCCACCTACAGTTGGACCAATAACACAGCCTACACCTGAAAAAGCACTCACCCATCCAAAGTATTTGCTTCGATATTCTCTAGGAGTGATGTCTGCAAAATATGCGAAGATAGTGCTTATGCTACCACCTGTTATACCTTCTATTATACGTCCAACAAATAGTACCCATAGAGCTCCTCCTATTCCAAAAACTAAGTACCCTATTGCAGAACCCAAAAGGCATGATAAGAGTAATAGACGACGTCCATATCGGTCGCTCAAAGCTCCAAGCCCAGGAGCTGCAAAAAACACGCAGATTGCATAAACAGAAGTTAGCATTGTAACAACTATAGTTTGTTCTGATGGACTATTTGTATAAGGTTGCACTAAGAATGGAACAACAGGTGCTATGATAGTGAACCCGATTCCGCAAAGAAACGCAGATATAAGACCAAATATCAAAGCCTTTTTATTTACAATTTGTTCTGTATTCTGTTCATTATTTGATTTAAATATAAACACTTAAATCCTCCTCTCAAAAAGTATAATTTGGTTTCCTTCAGAAACACATTCCTTCTATTTCTTTTTTACTTTTTTACTTTTTTACTTTTTTCATTATTATAATTCCTTGAAGACATATTCTTTTTTTTATTACTTCAACTCCTAGGGAATATATTTATCTCTTTATTATTTTGATTCCTTGGAAACATATTTATCGTACCACCATTTTGTTTCCTTGTCAACAAAATAATAGCAATAAAAATACAGCCCGTTCTCAATAGAGTTGGGCTGTCTATAGTTTCAATTTCTTTATTCTAATTTATTTTGACTTAATATTATACCTTGTTTCTTTATTTCTGCATCCAGATGCCTATTGTAATTTTCCGCAAAGCCAATCATAATATCAAATTGTTCGTCAGTTACCTGCTCAAATACAGCTTTATCACGTTCTTGAAACTCATTGTGCAGTCCCTCATGAATTTTATAAACTGCTTTCCCCTGTTCAGTAAGTCTAAAATAAATTTCTTTCTTGTTATCAGACTTCTGGTAGCTTTCGATAATTCCTTTTTTTATGAGTTTCTTAGTTAGCTTACTTATTGCACCTCTAGTCATATAAAAGTGCTCTGCAAGCTTTGTCACGTTGCAATCTACATTTCTTTCAATGTATTCGATACAATGTACTTCAGAAGATTTATAACCTTTAAGACTTTCTTCCATCTTAAATTTATTAAGCCAAACCATCTTGTTTAATAAGTCCCTGAAACCCATTATGACCTGTTCTTCTTTATTCATAGCCTATCCTCCCACCTGTTAGTGCATTAACAATATTATATTAAACTTTTGTTTCTATTTCAACAATGTTAAAATAATTATTTTAGAAATCGAACTATATATAAACATAAAAAAAGGAAAACAGAATCATCTAATTTAAACCTACATTCTTTTAGATTTAATCAATATCATATAAGTGTTGGCAACTATACAAGTAAACATAAATTTGAATGATGATTAAGATAATTAAATGGTTTACAAATAATTTATATTATAAATAAAACAACACGACAATACATCTCTTGTACTGTCGTGTTGTTAAAATACATGTAATGTTTTAATAATAGTTTTTATAATAAAAGGCAGTGTTAACTAAGTTTTATTTATATACTGTTTAGTCTTTAGTCTATGTACTATTTCAAATTACTGAATGTCATCTTCATAGAATCAAAATCCATTGTCCATTTGTAATTCTTAAAATAATTATGACCTATCAAACCATCTTCAAAGAATCCAACCTCCTCATAATATCTGGATTCCTCACCTGTTGTATAGTTCCCAAATCCATTTTCCAGTTGCAAGCTACCTAGACTATATGATGAGATTTCAAAAGTACCGTCTTTATAATCACTTCCTCCCATTCCACTACTTTGTCCTTCAGAAGCTGACTTTAACTCAGGCATTGGAATCCCAGCTAAGTCCATTGTTTCTTTAGGTAGTTGCATTCCAGCACCTTCTCCATTAGCAAACCCTGAATCCATAAAGAAGTTCATTCCACTTTTCTGATTTATTGAACCTTTAGCATACATGTAATGAGTAGAAGCAAGCGTGAATGAAATCTCTTCTAATACTTTATCGTTGGCAAGCATTTTATTGGCATTGGCCATACCTACTTCATTTCTAGGTCTTAATACCAACTGGCCACTAGAATAATCAATTGTAGGTATAAATTCCTTCAATACACTTATACCAATAACGCCATGAACATTTGACGCATTACCTTTAAATGCTTCTTCAAATCCCTCAAATGAACCCATCATTACAGGGACATTCTTCATGTTTACATCTCCTATAGTAAGTGAGTCAACTTGACCAAAACCAACTTCGGTGGTATTACCTCCTTGGAATGTACCTTCTTTCTTTGAAGCTGTTTTAATACCAAGCTCTTTTGCAAGTTTACTATCCGCAACAAACATTGCACCACCAGTATCAATAAAAGCATTTATTCTTTTTCCATTTATCTCAACTGGAACAACAGGTAGGGGTTCACTTGTTACAAATGGAATAGCACTTTCTTCTTTTCCATTCCAGTTAATTTGGTTTGCTTGTTTATCTTCAAAAGATTGCATCATTTCTAGTATGGCATTATTCTGTTTTTCTTTTTCTAAAGATAACTTGCTAGCTTTTTCATATTGATTTGTTTGGTAATATGTCAATACTAATCCATCTTCAGCTTTTGTTTTAAATTTATCAGGATACTCTTCTATTAGAGTCTTGTATAATTTTTCAGCTTGTGTATAATTTCCATTCAGATGTTCTATTTGCGCTGAAAGATAAATAACCTCTGGTGAGACCTTTTTTAAACTTGCTAATGGCTTTAATATCTCTTGTGCTTCTGCAAAATCGCCTAATGTAAATAGTATTTGAGCATACTCTAATCCTATAACCTCATCATTTGGTTTCTTGGCATATTTTTCCTTAAATTCTTTCACCTGTTTTTCATAATTTACACAGGTAACTTCTTGTGTTTTTTTAGGTGTTGATTTAACTTTTGAACTTTTTGATGATGTATTTTGAGATGCACATCCTGTAGCTACACCAACAATCAAGACCCCACATAATAGAACACATAATCCTCTTAATTTCAGTGATTTTATCATCTTTTACCTCCTATGTTTATCTTTATCCTTACTAAATAAGATACAATATGAAAGTAAAATAAAAGTAAAGTGAGGGTAAAAATAAAAGAATATTTGTTGATTACATTTTGTATGTATGATATTATGATGATACTATTTTTGTATACTGGGAGATGAAATATTATGAATGACAGATTGGAAAACCCCGAAAGGATACTTATTGTTGATGATGAAGAAGGGCTTTTAACACTAGTGAAAATTACCTTAAATAAAGAGCAATATCATAATATTACTTGTGTATCAACAGGCACCGAAGCTCTTGAGTGCATAAAAAACAATCAATATGACCTTATCATTCTTGATGTAATGCTGCCAGATTATTGTGGATTTGACTTATGTACAAAAATCCGCAGACAAACCATAGCACCTATCATATTTCTAACTGCCAGAACTGGTGATTACGATAAGTTATCAGGACTTGCCATTGGTGGTGATGACTACATAACAAAGCCATTTAATACAATGGAACTTGTAGCAAGAATCAAGGCTATTTTTAGACGTCAACAACTCGAACGTTCAGCATTAAATACTCATTCAGAAAGTATTATGATTTATCGTTATGGCTATATAGTCCTTGATATGACACGTGGTATACTTACTGTAAATAATCAGGATGTCGAATGTACAGCCAAAGAACTTGAACTGATGGAATTCTTTTGCCAAAATCCTAATAAAGTCTTCACCACATCACATTTGTATGATACAATTTGGGGACTACAAGGATATGGAGATGAAAAGACTGTTACAATACATATATCCAAGCTTAGAAAAAAGATACTAGATGATAATAAACCATACAAGGTTATTACAAACCTTCGTGGAATTGGCTATAAGTTCATACCACCAGATGGGAGTTGATATATTGAAAAAACTATATTTTCGTTTCATTGCCTACTTTACAGTAGGTCTCTTTATATTCCTAGTGTACTTCGTAACATTATTTATGTTACTTACTCAGTTGATATATTCTGAAAGCGCATCTAAACCTTTATATGTAATTAATTCGTCCATTGACTATTTTCCAAGCATACTTATAATTGCTTTTTGCTTTATTACAGGAGGAATACTTTTTTGTTTATTTCTTGTTAGACCACTTTACTTGATAATTGGTTCAATAAGCAAGTTATCAAAAGGAGATTATATAATAGCTGAAAAAGCTTTTACCAAAAATGGAAAGTTAAAATGGTACCACTTTATGTATAAGGAAGTTATTGTAAATATAAAAGCTTTAGGCAATAAGCTTCAAGAAACTGAGATTGAACGAGAAAAGCTGGAAATGGCAAAAACTGATTGGCTTGCTGGTGTATCACATGATTTGAAAACGCCACTGTCATATATCAATGGGTACTCTTCTCTACTGCTTAATAAAAACCACAATTTTAGTGAAGAAGAAAGAATGACATTTCTGAATAATATATATAAAAAGGGAGTATATATCGAAAAGTTAATAGATGATTTAAGCCTGACTTTTTTTATAGATTCCTCTGGGAAGATACAGCTTAAGCACACACAAGTTGAAATGGTTGCCTTTCTTCAAAAACTCATTGCTGATGTAGCAAACAATCCAAAATCAGAAAATCAGATATTTGAATTTCATACAGACTTGAGAAGGTTGCATTTAGTTATTGATGAGATGCTAATGTACAGAGCCATTTATAACCTTTTAATAAATTGTGTTGAACACAATCCTGATGGAACAGAAATAAATGTTGTTTTAAAACAAACATCTAAAGGAACTTGTATTGATATTACTGATAATGGTATTGGTATGGATGTAGAGATGACAAGTGACATCTTTGATAAATACTATAGTAGCAAAAACCATCATATACAAGGTAAAGGATTAGGTTTATTTATCTCTATGCAGATTATTGATGCACATGAAGGTAGTATTTCAGTTTCTAGCACTATTGGAAAAGGTACATCATTTCAAATCACATTGGGACAACATAAAGTCTAGTTTTGCAATAAATAACTCTCAAATTCAAATGAACTTGGGAGTTTTATTTAGTAATTAGTAATATTTTAAGCTTATACCAAAATATTCTTTCCTCTAATTTTATCCCCTGTACTATACTTAGATATTAAAATTTTCTTGAATTCATAACTTTAAGCTACTTTATCAAATAATAAAATTTATATAAAATGCCTATTATTACAAAGATGCAACTCAAAGTTGACAAAAAACATAGTAGGATTGATAGTGTGCAACTTGTATATTTGTTAATATTTTAGAATAAAGATTGAGGAGGAAAATAAAATGGATATATCTGAAAAAATTTTAAAACTAAGAAAAGCAAATAATCTATCTCAGGAGAATTTAGCAGAACAACTTAATGTATCAAGACAAAGTATATCAAAATGGGAAACAGGTCAATCTGTTCCAGAAACAGAAAAGTTAATTGCTTTAAGCGAAATATTTAATGTTACAATAGATTATCTTTTGAAGCCATCTGAAATAGATGAGATATCAATTAGAACAGAAATTCTAGAAAAACAGCAACAGCAGTTAGTTGAAAAGGAAATAAAAAAGGATAAAATCTTATTTATTGTATTAAGCTGTCTAGCCACATACTTAATTGCATTCGCTATATATATTATTGGGCACTTCTATTTTGAAATTTGGAATCCAGGTGTAATATTAAGCGAGTTTATAATAGCAACAGCAATTGCTATTACTATTAATTTAAAGCATAAGTATAAAGTTGATAAAAATTCTATAAATAATTAAATCGTAGGATAATGTAAAGTTATTTGAGATGGAAAACAAATGAAAAAAACTAAATCAAAGGTATTAAGTTTAACACTAGCAACTACTTTTTTCGTAGCAACAACAGCAAATTCATATGCTATGTCAGCAGCTAGAAAAAATCAAGAGGAGGAGCTCCAAAATACAATGATGAGGTAGTATATATGTATTTATCTCATTTTGTAGATTTTGAAGGAGATAATTATGAAGAAGGTTTATGTACATATATAACTAAATACGATAGAGAGGCTTATGATAGATATTTAAATAGAGGTTGTGCTTTTAGAAGTGCTAATTCTATGCGTTTATTACAAATCTAATAGCATTGAAGGGAGATTTACCTTCATTTTAAAGAATATTGGACTGTATATGGAGTTGGAAATTTTATAATAATTTTAGAGTGTATGTTAATTATTTTTGATGACAGTTACTATTTATCCCATATAAATAAAAAATCTAATTCTGATAAATAATAAAAAAGGTTCACCATAATTATAGTGAACCTTTTTTTATAGTAAAATATGTATTGTTGTTAAATAAACATTTAAAAATTAATAATGGATGCTTTCAACTACTCCACCCATAAAAAATCCACTATCTAGCCTATTATACGTACAAGATAAATAAAATTTATACTATCTCTATATTGTCTTTAATGATACTTTTAACTTTACTCTTCTATTATACTTTCTATATAGACATAACATTTTTTCAATTGTTGAAAAGACTTCTTAAAAAGATTTGAAAATGCTACTGAAAATCCTTTAACATCACCTTTTTTTAAGTACATCAATATTTCAAAACATATCCCGAAACGTGTTTTTAAAATTTCGGGGTATTTTTCAGGAAAAAATCGCTCTATATAAATCCCAAATACAATATATTGCTTTAAATGCATAAATATTTCTTGCATTATATAAATTTCTGAACAGTCCACTATTTTACATAGCAAAACGAAATCTGGATAGATATTACATTCTTCAGAATTCTTTTGTAGATGTCTTAAATGAGCTTCTATATTTTCTATCATCACAGAATCTATATTCTCACCCACTAAAAGCACCACATCTTCTAATGTAATCGTAACAAACTCCATAGCATCTAAAAGCAATTTTAATCTTTTAGCTCCTTCTTTTGTTTTAATATAATCATCAGTATACTCAGAAAAAAGAGTTATATATGTTCCCTTTCCATTAATTGTTTTAGCAATTCCACATTCATTTAATTCATTATATGCACTTCTAACTGTTGGAAGAGATATATTATACTTACTAATTACAGAATTAATAGATGGTAGACAATCCCCTGTTTTAAGATTTCCTTCAAAAATTTGAGATATGATATCAGAAACAATTAAATCATATAGATAACAATTTTTTAATGCCATAGAACTAAAATCATCTCTAGCTTTCTCCTGTGAAATATGTTTTTTTACAATTTCTAAAGTAAATTCCCTATTTTTTTCATACATATAAATTAATAATTGTTTAAATTCAGTAAAATTTCTATTTAATGCGTATAAATAAACCTGCTTTATTTGTTCAATATACTTATCTCGAAAAAAATCTACAGAACTATCATCTAATTTATCAATACTATAGGTTATTTGTGAAACCATTATATTACTCTGAATAATATCACAAAAAGAATGAATAAGTAAATTATTTGACTTGCTGATTAGTTTATTTATATATTTTAGTTTTTGCTCTCTAAATATAAAATGGTTTGAATTATTTTTTTCCATATAGCTGATAATATCATATAATTCTTGCAAGTCTTTTGATGTAAATCGCTCTATATTATAAACAGCAAGCGCAGGAAATATTAAGCTAAAAACTTGATACATATCTGCTATTTGCAAAATTTTCTCATACACCAATTCAGATTCCACTAATTTTTCACTTACATTATGAATCAATACTGGTCTAGCACCAGCTTTTGTTTCTATAAAACCTTCTTCTGATAACATTTTAATTACTGTTTTTATGGTATTTTTTGATACCATATATTCTTTAGACATTTTTTGAATGGAGCCGAGTTTATCTCCAACTACAATTTTGCCTGTATAAATTTGCTGAATTAAGCATTGAAAAATAATTAAATACTGTGGTTTTTTTTTCATATTTTTTCCTCTTTAATAATTTAAAATAGTTGCTTATTTTTATGCCATAAACTATAATTATTATAAACCATTTATATATATGGTCTAAGTTTTATAATCTTATAATACTGTAAAATATCCTACCATTATTTATAAATGAGTTAGAAAATTGTCAATAATGCAAATTTCTAATGAATATATACATATATTTAACAATGAAATGGTTTAACTTATTTTACAGAATAAACAGATAGAATTATGGTAGTAATATAAAATGGGTGAACAAGATTGAAATACTCTATAACATAAACACATATGATAAAAAAATATAATCATATTAAAGCAATTTGTAGATATACAACTAAAATTCGCAAAATTTGAATACATTAGACTTATTCTATTTTAATTAAACACAACTTCACTTTAAAAGAGGATTTACTATGAAATACTATATTTTTTTAGCTATAGCTATTATATCAATAATTGAATTCTGTAATATTTATATATGCAGAATATTATCTGCCCAAAACAAAACTATATCACCATATAAAAATTATAAATCAATATTTTTAATAAAACCATTAATTTTTTTGATAATGATGTTTACAAAATTACCATTACCACTATTTTATATATTATTTCATCTAATGAATCATAAGGTATTTTTAATAAATAATAAAAATGCTAATAAATACTTTATATCTAATATGTCAGTAATAAGTTTTTGTATTTTTCACCTTATTACTTTAAGTGTAATGTCACTATTGGAAAATACAAGCTTATATACCCTATATATGGATACATACTATAGGTTAATTAGTATTTTAATAGCTTATACTTTAAATTTTATCTTGTTGTATTGTATAGATAAAATAAAAGAACATGTTTTTATATTGGTTCAAAATAATATAGAACTTAATTTGTTTTCAAAGTTTATTTGGTTTGCTATAGGATATATCTTGTTTGACAGCATACAGGTTATACTTTCACCTCCAAAGGCTTTAACTTCCTACTTTATAATTGGAAGTAATATATTATTAGCTTTACAAATAATTATATTTATTAATCATATATATTCTATTGAAAAAAATATTTATTTAGAAAAAGAACACCATAAATTAGAAATAACAAAATATGAACAATTATTAAGAGTTGACTTATTAAATAAAAAGGCTAATATTGATGATTTAACATCAGCATATACTCGAAAATTTGCTTTTGAAAAAATGCAATCTTATATTGATAATAAGTTATTATTTTCATTAGTATATATTGATTTGGATAAGTTAAAAACAATAAATGATACATATGGACACTTGGCTGGAGATAGCTACATTATTAGCTTCTCAAATATAGTTATTGACAATTTAAGAACAGAAGATATATTTGCTAGAATAGGAGGAGATGAATTTATAGTGATTATGCCTCAATATAGTGAAAATATTACAAAAGAAGTCATGGATAAAATACGTAATACCATGAAAAATCAGATATCTTTTAGTTATGGTATTGTAGAGGTATCTAGTAAAAATAAAATGACTCTAGAAGAAATTATTAATACTGCAGATATTAGAATGTATACTGATAAACAAAATAATCATAGAAAGAACAAAAACTAAAATGAAAATGTATATGATAATTATCCTAACAACGTTGCCATGTTATTTATCTTATTATCTTTATCACTATAATTTTTTTAAATATCTTGATACTATAACTGATAACTCTAAAAACAAATATAAAATATATATTATATATTCTTTATTTAATTATTCAATTTTTTTAATCTGTACCTATCTAAGGTTAAATTTAATTATAAACTGGACAATTTTTATGTTAGTTTTATTTACACAGATTAAAGTAACTTACTCCATGTCTAACATAAAAGCCTTTTTTTATTCATTAAACTGTACTATTATTGGTCTGTCAATAAATATATTTTTCAGGTCATTAATTTCGATAGTCTTAGATATGCCATCATATTTATTTGATAGTAACTCTATTACAAATATTTACAGAGTATTTCCTATAGCATTTAGTTTTATTGTTACAGGATTATATTTTTATTATAAAATTTATAAAAATACTCAGATTAGCTTTGAAAATATCTTAGAAGATAAAAAAAATTTAATTTTTTTACTGAGTCTTATGTTTGTAATGTATCTATATTTGTGCCTGAGTCTAATGGTATACTATACTGTTGAAAACACATTAATTTTAAAGTTATATGGAATTAAATCATCCATAATGGTTTTAATAGGTAACTATATTGCAGAAAAATATAGCTTTAGAATCACTCAAATTAAGGGCTATGATATTAAAAACCAACTAGATTATTTGGAAAGTCTAAAAATAGAAGATGAAATTAAAAGATTGAGTGATACTGTATATACAGACTTATTGACTGGTTTTTATAATAGGCCTTTTGCAAATAAAAAGCTATCAGAATGGAGATTTAATAACTATGAATTTACTTTATGTTTTGCAGATTTAAATAATTTAAAAATTGTAAATGATAAATTTGGACACCAGTTTGGAGATAAATACATATCCACTACTGCTCAAATAATAAAAAAATGTATAAATATAGAACAATCTTTATTGTTTAGGTATGGTGGAGATGAATTCTTATTTCTTTTATACAAGATAACTACTTCCCAAGCAGAGCAAATAATGATTGATATTAACCATGAACTATCAAAATTAAGTAACACTGAAGATTACCCTTATACACTTTCTATTAGTTATGGACTAGTTGAATGGGACGGAATATCTGATACTGAAACTTTAATAGCAAAAGCAGACTCCTTGATGTATGAAAATAAGCTTAAAAATAAGTAACAGTCAAATAAAACTATTATTATATCTCTAGTTATAATATATAAATTATTAATAATTTATATATTATGTTTTTGCTTAATTGAAATTAATCTATAAAAAATGTATATTGTGGAGGAGGCCCGATAATGTCAAAAGACACAGACTTTACAAATATTGAATACGACTTCTTAATGAACGCATTAGATGTAAGCGTAAGTAAACATCTAATTGATGAACACTACACTGTGGTTTGGGCTAATAATCGTTATTATGAAATGTTTGGTTATACAAAAGAGGAATATGAATCTCTTTTTCATAACCAGTGTGACCTTTTCTACAAAGAAAATCCAGATGATTGGAATGAACTTGTGAATAATGTCGCAAAAGCTTTCTCTAAGGGAGAGAGAAAATACGAACACCTTGGTCGTATGAGACATCGTAATGGGAAAAAACTTTGGATAAAATTAATGGGGTTTTTAACTGGAGAAGTTGTTGATGGATTCCCTGTTTCCTACTCTGTTATGGTTGATATTACAAGACAAATGCTGGCTCAAATAGAACAAACTGTAACTTACAATAATTTTCCAGGTCTTATTGCTAAATTTAAAGTTACTGATTTTGGTTTCCAACTATTAGATGCAAATAAAAAGTATTTTGATATGTTTAAAAACAAAGTAAATTTTTTAATAGAAGATATAAATTCAGAAATTTACCTCGACTCTATTTATAAATATTATGATGATTTTAGAAATGGAAAATATATTTGCTTTCCAATTTCTCCACAGAATCTTAAAGGTGAAATTGTCCATATGCAAGTCATAGCTGAATGTATAGATTGGGAAGATGATAAACCTATCTATCTTTTGATATACTCAGATGTTACAAAATTAGTTGAGCAAAACAAAATTATTGAAGAAAATAATAAGGAACTAGAAAAACTAGCATTTACTGACCAGACTACAGGTGGAATGAATCGCACACAGTTTAATATAATAGCAAATGAAATCATAAGTTTGTCACCAGCTGGCACATACACTCTTGTTTGGCTAAATATGCAAAAGTTTAAATTAATAAACGATTTAGCAGGAAATATTGCTGGAGATAAGCTTTTAAAATATATCTACAACTGTATAAAATTACATTTAAATGAAGGTGAATTTGTTACTAGAATTTTTGCTGACAACTTTACTCTTCTTCTAAAAGAAGATAAAAAAAATATCAACTCCAGATTAAACGCAATAGTTACACATATTAATAGATTCAATGATAACAAAGATTATAAATATATGCTCTATTTTACTGCTGGTGCCTATATAATTAATGACACTTCTTTGGAAATAACAAAGATTCAAGACAGAGCAAATGTAGCTTCTAAATCTATTAAGAATATTGAAAATCATGAGCTATGTATTTTTAATTTCTATAGTAAATCAGATAAAGAAAAACTTATACTTGAGAAGAATATAGAAAACAGAATGTATGAGGCACTTGAGAAAAAAGAATTTCAGGTTTATCTACAACCAAAACTAGAATTATCCACCCAAGTTATATGTGGTGCAGAAGCTTTAGTAAGATGGGTTCACCCTGTTGAAGGAATAATGCCTCCTAATGAATTTATTCCCTTATTTGAAAAAAATGGATTCATTGTACAATTGGATTTATATGTGTTTGAAGAAGTTTGTAGTACTTTAAGAAAATGGATTGATAGTGGATTAAATGCGCTAAAAATCTCTGTGAATATGTCTCGCTATCATTTTTCATTCAAAAATTTTATTAACGCATATAAAGAAATAGCTGAAAAGTATTCTATCCCTCCACATCTTATAGAAATTGAAATTACAGAAACGATTGTATTTAAAGATGTTAAAGTGTTTAGTGAAATAATAAATGAGATTCATAAAAATGGATTTAAATGTTCTATTGATGATTTTGGAAGTGGTTATTCTTCAATTAATATGCTTAAAGATATCTATGTTGATACTATAAAATTAGATAGAGCATTTTTTAAATCAGAACGATTAGATTCTCAACGGGAAAGAGATATAATTGTTTCTATAATTGATTTATCAAAAAAGTTAAATATGACCACTGTAGCTGAAGGAATAGAAACTAATTTTCAAAAAAACTTTTTAAGAGAAATAAACTGTGATATGTTACAAGGTTATGTATTTTCTAAACCATTACCAATAAAGGATTTTGAAAAACTTATGTTTCAGAAATATACTAATTAGTGGTGTAAAATGATTCATTCTAAAAGATATTTATTTTAAATATACTAATTAGCGATATGACATGATTCATTCTAAAATAAAGAATAAATAATAGAAATTATTTTATATAGCTTTGTAC